>CAJOQB010000248.1 GCA_905236405.1 uncultured Bacteroidales bacterium | reverse complement strand
TCTTCGTCGCTGTTTCGTTCACCGGCATAGGCGTAGCTGAATGAGAAGTTCTCGAAGTCGTAGAAGTGGGGCTTGAGTGCCGACTTGCCCACACGCTCTTTTCGGACGTTGGTGAGGGTTAGGTTGGTGGTGGTCTTGCGGTGTTGTGTCATCTGTTTCACACTGTCGCGTTCGGCCAAGGTTTGATAGGTGGCCAAGTCGTCTTTCAAAAGGACGTCAGGATCAAGGGGATTGTATTCAGGACTTCCGATGGTTCGGTTGCGGTCGAGATAGAAGGGGATGTGCATGCCCCAATCTTCGGGGAAGAACTTGCCCAGCTCAAGTTGCAAGGTGGTCTGCATGTTGAACTGGTTGATGAGTTCAAGAGTGGTAAGACGGTCTTCGAGGTTGCCGAAGCCCGAAGTGGTGTAGGAGGAGAAGAGGGAGAGATTTCCCAAATCGGCAAGGTTGGTGCGAGCCAGTGCCATAGCCGACCATCCGCCTCGTTGCGAGTAGTCTGAAAGGCGGAGCTCGTTGACCCAAACGATGGCGTTCTTGGGTTCCATGTCGTTGCCGTCATAGAGATTGTCTTTCCTCGGGTTGCGAACACCCACCATGATGACCTTCACCTTCCCAAGGTTAGGCGTTCCAAGAACGGTGTAGCGGTGACCGTCGGAGGCTATCTCACTATATAGCATAGTGGTGCTGTATTCCAAATTGCCTTCGCGTATGAGTTTGTTTCGATGGGTCTTGATGTCGACAAGTTGGTCGAGGTTTATTTCCACATTGTTCTCCTTTGGCCAGATGCCTTGACGGTCGTCGGAAGTGGTACCCCAAGGGGTGAGCTTTAGTGGCACCTCATATTCATAGTAGTTGTTGGTGAAGTCGCTTCCTAAACGGACAAAGAGCGTTAAATCGTCGTCTTGCAGGTAGTCGTCGGCATATTTCTGTTCGGCATGAACAAACATCTTCAGTTTGCCGTAGTAGCGCATGTCGTACTGTGAGTTGCGGTAGACGGCACGGGCGTCTCCGCTGCTGAGGTTGGTGAGGTCGAATTGGAGTGCCTGCTCATTAAGACGAGTGTAACTGCTGCTGGCGTTGTACCATTGTTCGCGTTCAATTCCTGGAGGGAGATTATAGGGTACAGGCTCGCGACTGCCGTTTTCTTGAATGTTGACGGTGCTGAGGGTGAAGGAGGTGTTGGCGTCGGTGCCGGTGGCATAGTCGCCAGGTTGATGCAGGTCTTCGCTGTATTTTCGCCAAGAGCCATACACCAGTTCGAGTGTGGCAAAGCGAAGCACCACAGGTTGTTGGAAGTCACGCAGGAACATACGGATGAATCGTATGCTCTGGAATCCAGTGATGTTGCCTACCTTACGGTCGGGTTCGCGGATGGGGATGGAGAACTGGTACCAACGAACAATGGGGGCTATGGTGCCATCGGGTAGACTCACGTCGTTGGCTTCACGCATGTCGACGATATAGTTCTTTCCCACCATCATTTGGTCTGGTTGCAGGTCGACCACGTATTCGTAATAAGATTCGTTCTCACTAAGAGTATTGTCTCGGTTGATGTCCTCCACATTGGGATAGATGCTTCCGTTGGTGGCATAGCTCTCGGTGTTGTCTATGCTGGCTCGGTTGTTGCCTTCGGGATGATTGTAGTATTTGTAACGGTCAAGTATCTTTTTGTCTGCGGCATCGTAATCAGAACCGAGATAATAATGGAAGTCATCGGAACTGGGGTCGGCAAGGGCCTGCATATAGGCTGCACTGCCTACTCCGTGGATGGCTGCGATAGTGTTAAGGTAGTCGGAGAAGAACGACTGTTCGTCCTCTAAATAGTAGCTGCCCAGTCCGTCGTAACCCACATCCTGGTATTTTCTTGTCTCCTCGGCTTCGGAATAGGCGTAGACGATGCTTTGGTTTTTGGGTACTCGTCCCCATATCGTGGTGTCGACCGGATAGTTGGAGAAATCGGTGGCTGCTGTGCCTGTGGGAAGACCTTGTTCGAAGACTTTCCTGCCGTCTCGCAAGATGTCTTCGCTGATGTCTCCCAGATTGATGTAGAACTTGCCACCAGGCAGATTGTCGTTGTGTTCACCTGTTTCGGGATCCATAAAGGGGTCCATCACCCAGAACTCAATGGTCTCGATGTTTTGGGTCTCGAAGTCGGTGTAGTCAAGATGACGCATGATACCACCCCATCGCGAGGCGGGATTCTGCAGATGGCCGTCGGCATCGACACCTTGCGAATAGGCAGAGGGAGCGGCATCGTAGTTATAGGGTCCTCTTTCGTTCGGGTAGAATGCCAGATTCAACTCGGTAATATGGTTCTCGCTGCCCAACGCCACATCTTTGTTGGGAAACACCTCTTTCTGGCTGATGCGACGTACATAGGGTTTGCTGCGGTCGGCTACAGTGATGTTGTCGGGAGGATTGGCACCCGAAGAGAGTCCGCTGGTGCCATAGAAGATATCGCTGATGTTATACCATGAAATCAGTGCTCGGTTCATTCCATATTGCAAGCCTGAGCCCGGAGCCGATTCGGGGAATAGCGGCATTGCAGAGGAGTAGTCCTGAGGGGTAGAGGCAAGATGCCATGAGGATGGCAGTTTGAGGTCGATACTGCTCTCGGCCCCCTCGAAGTCATCGATATAGGAGGATGTTCCGTCTTCACTGCCCGTTTTGGCCATATTGGGGATGAATTGGGCAAACTCGGCCTGCAGGGTGAGGGAAGAAGGCTCTTTGGTGGAAAACATAGGGAGCATGTCGACCATCTTGGTGATGAAAGGCGCGTCGTGCTTATAATTGACATCGAGGCCCCAGATGCTGTTGCTGGTGGGTTCGTCACCGAAGTTGTTCTTGGTGGTCATGGGTTTCTCGCGGAGGTTCATGACGGTACCGCCGATATGGAAGTCGGGGTCAATCTCATAGTCGAGGTGCAGTCCGAGCATTCGCTTGGTGATCATGCTAAAGGTGTTGTTCTCACTGCTGACACTGATAGGAGTGTTGCTGCTCAAGAGACTCTCGTTGATGATACGCACCGTACCCATGGTGTAGTCGACCGTGTAGTCGACGTTCTCGATGAGGGGCATTCCGCCTGCGGTGACAGTGACCGAGCCGGGAGAGACGCTGTATCCGAGGTTGATTTCTCCGCTGACGCTGCTCATGTAGTAGCCTTCGAGATAGAATTTGTTTTTGTCGGCATACTGTTGAGCGAGTGTTTGGGTCATAGTGTATAGCGAGTCGAAACAATAGTCGTCGGCATATTCGGGCCCCAACATTCGACGGAGGTCTTTGCCGAAAGGCTCGATGTAGGGGAAGAAGATGCGACCCGTGGAGGCTTGGATGGTACCCCCTTTGAAAGCGGCGCTGTCCATCCAGTCGAACACACCGTCGGGAGTGTAGTAGTTTTGTGAGGCATCCATACGGTCCAATCCGAAGACCTCGACAAGAGGCGTGCCTTGCAGCGGTCCTTCTGTAAAGAAACCGATGCCGACGCCGCTTTCGGGACTTTCGTAGAGAACGTTGAGACGGAAGTTGTCTTGGGTGAGCTGGCTGCTCTTAAGGAAGTAGACGTTCTTCATCATCAGTTTCCACAGGGCATTGCGAGAACTGATGTTGGTGCCTTTGAGCAGTTTGACCACCAACGTGTTGGGGTCGTTGACACCGTCAGAGGTCAGTTCTCCAACTTGGTAGACTGTGGTATCGCCCACCACTTGATACTGGAAAGCGACGGCAAGAATCTGGTCGCTGTTGAGCGGCTGGGAGAGGGAGATGAAACCGAGTCGCGAATTATATGTGTACTCGCTGCTGTTAAGCAGACGGGCGCTCTCTACCTTCTCAAAGTCTACACCGCTTGTCATACCTATGCCCTGCATATAGCTGGTGACATTGTCGATGCTGCGGATGGCACTGGTGTTGATGACGGCATTGCCGGCAGGCCCGCTCATGATGAGATTGTTGACGTTGTTGGAAGGCTTGATGGTGGTGGAGTCGCTACCCATGCCAGGTCCAGCAACGTATGCCGATTGGGGGTTGGCTTCACCGAGGTCGGTAAGTGCCAAGATGTTGCGGTTGTTGGTGACGGCGGCACCTACATTGGTACGCCACACCTCCATGCGGATAATCTTGATATTGGAATTGATGACGGGAAGCGTGGAGTTGGCTTTGTTGTAGTTGTCGCGGAAATATTGGGAGATGAAGTAGTGACGGTTTTCTTCGTACTCGTCGGCACGAATCTCGAACTCTTGGGCGGTGGCACCGCCTTGCACCTGCATGTTCTCGGTGCTGGTCTCCTTTTGGCTGGCGACAGCGTCAATGGTGAGGTTGCCAAACTTCAGTTTGGTATGGAATCCCCACAACTGGGTGCTTCCCTTGATGAGTGTGGAGTTGAGAGGGAAAGATATATCACCTGCATCAAAAAGCTGCAGGATATCGTCCTCTTTACCTTCGTATTTCAGTTTTATTTGGTTTTCGAAGTCAAAAGTGGCTTTGGTGTTGTAGTTGATGTCGAAGTCGAACAAGTCACCAATCTTGGCGTTGACACCCAGTTGGATATTTTCGTCGAACTTGGGAGTCCATTTGCTGCGAAGCGAAGGGTCGCGCGAAGGGTCGGCTGTGTAGTTGTTGACCATCTCGAAACTAAGGTCGGCACTACCGGTGGGGTTGACACTGATTTCGGGTCGAGTGCTGGTCAATGCCTCTATCTTACGGCTGATTTCGTTGTAGCCTGGTATTTGGCTCAGCAGTCCGCCGTCAGGGTCGGCGTTGTTGGTGGTATTCTTCAACTTGTCATTCCAGTAGCTTTGCATGAGCTGCCCCATCTGGTAATCTTGGTATTCCTGGAATGTCATATATTCCCTGCTTATCACAATGTCGCCCACTCGAGTCACCTTCACGTAGCTGTTGTCGGTGGCATCGTATTCTACGGTTACCGTCATGTTCGAGGGCTTCCAGTTGGGGTCTTGTGCCTGCGACAGCGTGGGGGAGAGCATAGCAAGACATAGCAACACAAAGGCCAGCACACTGTGGAATGGGTACTGGCTATGGATGGTGCGGTATGTGAAGCGATGCTTTGTCACAACAGATAGATGGTGCGTGTTACAGTTTTGCGAGGGCCATTTTGATGAGTTCCTCGACGGTGGCGTTGGGGTCGGCCTTGGCCAGTTGCTGTAGCACTTTGTCGGCAGCGGCTTTGGGGAATCCCAACATTGTCAAAGCGGATAACGCCTCTTCTGCATTTTTATTACTTGTACTTATAGTATTTAACACATTGCCCTCCACTTTGCCTATCTTGTCCTGCAGCTCGAGGATGATACGCTGGGCCCCTTTGGCACCGATGCCTTTGACCGACTGCACCTTCTTCACGTTTTGGGTGGCGACGGCCTCACGCAGTTCGTCGACGGTAAGCGAGCTGAGCATCACACGGGCGGTGTTGACGCCCACACCATTGATGGCTATCAGTAGACGGAACATCTCGCGTTCGGCAGCATCGAAGAAACCAAACAGCAGGTGTGCGTCTTCGCGAACAACATAATGGGTCAATAGTTTGACCTGTTGCAGGTCTTTGATTTGGGAATAGGTGTTGACGGTGATTTCTATCAAATACCCCACTCCGTGACAGTCGACGACAGCGTAGCTGGGATTGATTTCGGCCAGTTGACCTTGGATATATTCGTACATAATGGTTTATCTTCGTTTGGATGAGAAGGATTGATCAAGCAGGGGTCGACGAACGCCATAGATGGTGCGGCGTCCGTCATTTGACTTTTGTTGTATTGTGGGCCGTTTGGCCATCGACGCAGTGTCTTGGTATTCGTAACAGCCCATAGCAGGAGGGTTGGGTCGAGGTTGGTTGAGCAGGTCATGATGAATGGAGACGAAAGAGGGGTCTCCTGCTCCGAGGGCACATGAGTTGTCTAATAATCGGTAGTCTTGGTTTTGTGGGTCGACAAAGCGGGGAACCGAGTCGGTGAGGGTGGAAACCAACTGGGCGTAGTCTTGAGCCTTCTTGGAAAGAATCAGGCAGTGGTCGAAACGGATGTTGGCTGTGGCAGCCTCGTTGAGGTCGAACAATATTTCGCCTTTGGTGTTGCTGGCGGGATAGCTTCCGTAGATGATGCAGTTGCGGAACAACGCTTGTTGTAGGTCGCGAAGCACAAGGCTACTGTCACGAGCAGTATAGTAGTTGTTGAGTACCACGCTGGGAGTGCTGCGGTAGTTGCCGCGGTAGCCCCAGTAGTTGGCAAAGGTGGAGTTACTGAAGGTATAGCGGCCACCGAGTTGCAGGGCAAGGGTGACATGTCCGCAGTTGTCCACCAGCAGGTTGTCGCCATCGATAGTTGCCCCTTGTCCAATGATGCCAGCATAGGAGCAGTTCTCAATGCGGCTGTTGGTGATTTGCAGGGTGGGGTTATTGCCCACATTGGTGTCGGCCACGATGCCGACGAAACTGTTCTCAATCACCACCCAGTCCATCGTGTTGTCCTTGCTGCCAGCCGAGAGCCAGATATAACCCCATTGACCTGCCAGATAATCGTAATAGCTGTCGTGTCGAACGGAGGTGAAAAGCACAGGCGTTTCGAAGGTGCCTTGGGCATGCAGCGTTCCACCGTTGTACACCCATAGGTGCCCATCGTCGCCAAAGTATATCTCGTCACCCGCTGTAAGGCTAAGGGTGCAACCTTCGTCGACTACGGCATAGCCATAGACCACATGGGGTAGTTGGTGGTTCCATTGTTGGCAGTCGATGACGCTATAGGGGTAGGCGTTGCCTTGTGCATCGTAAGCCACATGGTCGGGGATGTGATAGACAGCGTTGCGGCCATAAGCCGTAAGCAATAGCTTTTGACTGCCGCTGCCCCAGTCAAAGACAATATGGTCGGTCACCAAAAATGGCTCGGTGGAGGCGTTGGGGTTGATGTTGGCATGAACAAAGATGAACATGCTGTCATGAGGGGCAATCTCCACATTGCGAGCTACCAATGATGTGTCTCCGTCAACATTGAGTCGGAAACGGCTGTTGTATCCTTGTTCCAATGTCACCGAACGGAGCAGCAGAGGATCGTCGTAGTGGTTAT
Source organism: uncultured Bacteroidales bacterium (assembly GCA_905236405.1). Taxonomy (GTDB): domain Bacteria; phylum Bacteroidota; class Bacteroidia; order Bacteroidales; family P3; genus Colimorpha. The sequence continues at coordinate 35 of CAJOQB010000248.1, read as the reverse complement.
ACACTTTCACATATTGAGTGGCGGTACCCATGGTG
>CAJOQB010000247.1 GCA_905236405.1 uncultured Bacteroidales bacterium | reverse complement strand
TGTTACGCCTCATCGAGGGAGCCACCGTTCATGTGATACCCACCAGCTGTTGCGGCATGGCCGGCAGCTTCGGATATGAGAAAGAACATTATCAGACCTCGTTGGCCATCGGCGAGATGATGCTTTTCCCTGCTGTCCGTCGAGCTATGGAGCAAAGCAGCGACGCTCGTCCTGCCTTCATTGCAGCACCTGGCACCTCGTGCCGACAACAGATCCTCGACGGCACAGGTCACCGAGCCGTCCATCCCATCGAGTTGCTCTATCGTCAGGTGATCAAATAACCTGCGTCACATCATTTGGCAGTCGACTGCCACCGTTTGAGGTTAGGGAAATACTGGAGCATCATCTTCCGGTATTCCTCGCGGCTGACATTCTGGCCCGTGTTCTTATTGTATTCGTCTACAAACTGGGCGCAGAAATCGGCCATCTGCTCCATGGTGCAGTCTTGGGTGAAAGCACCGTCTTTGTAGCAATAGATGCAGTATTCTTCGTTCTTTGTGCCGTCGGCATTGGTGCCGAGCAGTTCATCGGTGAGCGGCATGCCGCAACTCTGACAGAATCTTTGTTCCATGATATTATTGTTTAGATGGTTGAGGAAAACAGTCTCTCGCGAGAGACAAAACGGTCGTAGAGGTACAGACAGACATCGACTATCAGCAGGACCACGATGCCGGCCAGTCCGGCTGAGCCGACCAGAAGGTCGTTCAGTGGGGTGACGAACATTGCTGTTATTCCGGCCACAGCATTGAAAGTGCCGTGCATGATGGCGGGAACGATGACCGACCCCGATTTCTGACGGAAGTACAGCAGGATGGGTGTCATCGCTACACACATCAGCACCATCATGAACACGCCAGCGACGGGATGTTCAGGATAGTTGTGACCGTTCAGGATGATGGGTGCATGCCACAAGCCCCAGATGACGCCGATAATCAATGCTACCGTCAGGAAAGGCTTCCCTTTGAACTCCTTGACAAGGAAACCGCGCCAAGCGATCTCTTCACCGAATGCAAAGAGGGCGTTGAGGGTGGCGCCCGTCAGCAGGCCACTCACCATGCTTATGGCGATAAGTCCCCATGGCCCGATATTGAAAGGCATCTGCTGCATGGAATGCTGAACCATCTCGTTGTTTGGGTCCCAATGTACGCCAGGCATCAGCAGGGAGGCACCCAGCACGGCAAAGCAAATGACGGGTATCAGCAGCCAGCCTGTCCACCACCATCGGTTGACTTTAAAGGATATGCCCATATCCTTTAGCACGGGTTCCTTGAAGATAAGTTGCGTGAACACAACGGCCAGCAGTGGTATCAGCATGGCTCCAGAAGTGAACAGGAAACTTGTCATTGCAGCACGCTCGTCGGATGCTGTCTGAATAGATGCACCCCCGATGGCGTGAAGGATTATGCCGACACCAATCATCGGTAGCATGACCCATAACAGAAAGGTGACAATCTTTTTCGTGTTCATAATATCATGTATTTAAGTCTCTCTTACAAGTGGTTTGACCTTTGTTTTGTAGAGTGCAAAAGTATATATAATTCTTCAGACGACAAAATCTTTTTATGGGAAGCCCTGTGTTTGTGTTTCGTTAGCCGCAAAATCTGCGGCTTATTATCCGCATGAAGTGTGGTCGAACGTCGTAAACCGAAAACAGTCGATGGTTTTTAATTTGTCAATTGGATTCAGTCGTAAGTCAAAAAGAGTGACAAAAGAATACAGTCGATAGATATTAACCTGTCAATAGAATCCAGTCGATAATAATTAATCTGTAAACTGATTCCAGTCGCAAGACACAGAAGCGGCAATCTAAACTGTTGAAGCACGCTGCTGATGCACAAGCATATAGGTGTCTCGCATTGTTTCAGCCACGTGAGACACATTGTCTCAGCCGCTTGGAACAACCTGTTCCACCCGCCTGGAACTACCTGTTCCACCCGCCTGGAACTACCTGTTCCACCCGCTTGGAACTACTTGTTCCACCCGCCTGGAACTACCAGTCCCACCCGCCTGGAACTATATGGTACTGCCGCCTGCAAGAGCAATAGCAGCGGGAAGGGTGTTGTCATACTGCCGAAAGCATAAAACGAAAAAAGTGCCCCAATGGTTTTGAGACACTTTCACAATGAATGAAAATATGGTGAGAGAGGAAAATACTAATGCTTTGTTTTGGCGAATTCCAATGACGACTTGTGGTGCACCTCGACGGGTTGACGGCTTTGGGAGAGGGCTTCGTTGAGCAGGTGGTCGCGCCAGAAGGTGGGGGTGATGTCGACAAACTGGCCGTCGACATTGCGATACATTCGCTGGTTGGTATGGGGGCTTTTCAATCCGCCAAGGTCGGAACGGTAGGGCCCTAACTTGACATATTGGAACAGCTGCGGCTCCGAGGGGAGAAAGTTGCGTCCTGAATACCAGGCTACTTTGAACGAGGAGAGCTGGTGGATGGCCCGAGCCGTTTCAACAACGGCGTCGGGGTCGTTGTCGCCACCCATCAGGCAGCAACAGGTGACGTAGCCTTTGTAACGGGCAAGAATCTCTTTCAGGGCTTCACGGTCGAGCACATGCCCTTCGTCACGCCACAACTGGGGGCTGTGGCACCCAGGACAGTGGTTGGGACAGTTGGTGAGGCTGATGGCCAAAGAGACCTCGTCGGGAATCTCCTGAAAGACGACATCGTAGGTGCAGTATTTCAGCATTCCTTTCCCTCCGCTTTGTCATTGGGGCTATAGAAACGTCGTGCGGCCTCTTCCTGACGGGGCTCGGAGAAGTTGGAGACTCGCTTCAAGTAACCAATGATACGGGTCATGTAATCAATATTATGGCTGTGGCAGACGGGGCACTCTTTGAGGTAGCGTTTGTCGATGTGGCCACAGTCGTTGCAGATGGTGTTGGGGATGTTGAAGGTAAAGTAGTTGCAGCCTTCTTGCGCTGCCACACGCATGAGTTGCTTGTACTGCTGTTTCGACAGATGCTCTTCGAGGTTCAGATGGAGTGCCGAGCCGCCGGTGAGGTGCTCGATGTACTTGCGGCCATGGAGCTTGATTTTCTCGATGATGTCGGTATGGGGGTCTTCGACGACATAGAAATAGCTGTTGTAGCAGTCGCGGGGCACTTTGTAGCCGTCCTCGCGGTCCCACTTGGCATGCTTGACACCCACATTCTCGGCGGGAATCATCTCGCAGTTGAACATTAGTTCTTTGGAGTGGTATTTCTTGTTGTAGCGTTCAATCAAGCCCAGAATGTCTTGCACAAAGGCAGCGTATTCGGGATTGTCGTTGATGGTGATGCCCAAGAACTCGGCGGCTTCCACCAGTCCGTTGACACCGATGGTGAGATATTGACGGCTCATGTTGATGAATCCGGCATCGAAGAGGGGCAGCATGCCTTTGCTCTGCAGTTTCTTGAGGTTTTCGTTGTAGGCCATCTGCACTTTGTGGCACAGGTCGACAATCTCTTCGAGGAACACCAGGTAGTGGACGTTGTTGCGGGCGGCATACTGCACGCAACGGTTGATGTTGATGGTCAGCACGCTCTTCGAGCCTGTGGAGACTCCGCCAGCACCGAGGGTGTAGCTGAACCCGTTGTCCTGTATCTCGTTACGCAGGCGGCAGCACGAGGAGAGGGAGTCGGCGTTGTCGCTGATGTAGGTGAAGAATGAGTGGCCTTCGGCATACATCTCGGCGGCAAAGTCGCCCCATTCCTGGTCTTTCATCTCGCCG
>CAJOQB010000246.1 GCA_905236405.1 uncultured Bacteroidales bacterium | reverse complement strand
GGTCACGCCTTCGAGATGGATCCCATGCTGACCAACGGTTTCCTCTACGAGTTGGCTCAAGCACAAATGATTCGCGAAATATTCCCCAAAGCTCCTTTGAAATACATGCCGCCCACCAAGTTTATGACTGGAAACATCTTCCGCGGCCACATACAGGATGCTTTGTTCAACGTCATCGGTCAATGGACACACCAAGGTCTACAACTGCTGGGTATGCCCACCGAAGCTATCCACACCCCCTTCATGAGCGACCGTTACCTCTCTATTGAGAATGCCAAATATATCTTCAACAACATGCGTGACATTGGAGATGAGGTGGAATTCAAGGACAACGGCATCATCAAGAATCGTGCCAAAGAGGTACTCGACAAAGCCACCGCACTCTTGGAGAACATGGAGAAGGAAGGTCTCTTCACCGCTTTGGAGAAAGGTATCTTTGCCGACGTGAAACGTCCCAAGAACGGCGGCAAGGGTCTCGACGGCGTGACGCTGAAGGCCGACAACTATTTCAACCCCTTCATTGAATTGATGAAAGGCAAAAAGTAAAACAAAAGCATCATTAACGAATAAACGAAAGGAAAGCCATATGAGTGAAGGTCTATATTCAATGGAAGCTAAGGATTTCGACAAAACCTTAGACCTCAAAAAAATAAAACCCTACGGTGATACCATGAACGACGGCAAGGTGCAACTCAGTTTCACTCTTCCCGTTCCTGCCGGTGACGAAGCCATCGAGGCCGCCAAACAGTTAATCAAGAAGATGGGGTTGGAAAACCCACTGGTGGTATATTCGAAAGAACTGACCGAGGGATTTACCTTCTTCAACTGCTACGGAAGCTGCACCCACACGGTAGACTACACCAGCATTCATGTTCCCAAGGTGGAATCGACCACTATGGATATGCACGAATGCGACGAGTATATCCGTGAACATATTGGCCGCAAGATTGTCTGCGTGGGTGCCAGCACAGGCACCGATGCCCACACTGTGGGTATCGACGCCATCATGAACATGAAAGGCTATGCTGGCCACTATGGTCTGGAGCGTTATGACATGATTGAGGCATACAACTTGGGCAGCCAAGTCCCCAACGAAGAGTTTATCGCCAAAGCTGTCGAGTTACATGCTGATGCTTTGTTGGTAAGCCAGACGGTAACCCAAAAGGATGTCCACATCATCAACATGACCGAACTGGTGGAGATGCTGGAAGCCGAGGGTCTACGCGACAAGGTCATCCTTGTGGCAGGTGGTCCCCGTATCAGCCACGAACTGGCCAAAGAGCTGGGCTACGATGCTGGTTTTGGCACCAACACCTATGCCGATGATGTAGCCTCCTATGTGGCACAGGAAATGGTCAACAGAGGCTGGAAATAGAACATTTTCGTAAACAAATAACATAAAATACTTGTACTATGGACAAAAACGAAATCAGAACCTTTATCGCACGTCGTGCCGCCAAAGAACTGCACGATGGTGACGTTGTCAATCTGGGTATCGGTCTTCCCACTGAAATTCCCAACTATCTGCCCGAAGGCGTGAATGTCATCCTCCAGAGTGAGAACGGTATGATTGGTATGGGTCCCACCCCCGAAGAGGGCAAAGAGGATCCTTGGTTCATCAATGCAGGCGGTGGACATATCACCCATGTCCCTGGTGCCAGCACCTTCGACAGTGCCACCAGTTTCGGCATCATCCGTGGCGGTCACGTGGATGTGAGCATCCTCGGTGCTATGCAGGTCGACGAAGAGGGCGACCTCGCCAACTGGATGATTCCTGGCAAAAAGACCCCTGGTATGGGCGGTGCTATGGACCTTCTGGTCGGTGCCAAACGTGTTATCCTCACAATGGAACACACAGCCAAAGGCAACCCCAAAATCTTGAAAAAATGTACGCTTCCCCTTACAGCCAAAGGCCAGGTGAACCTCATCATCACCGAAATGGGTGTAATGGAAATCACTCCCAAAGGCATTGTGCTGACCGAAATCAACCCGCTGTTCACCATTGAAGATGTTCAGGCAGCTACCGAAGCCACCCTGATTATCTCTCCCGACTTGAAAAAAATGGAATAACATCATCTCAAAGGGGACTCCGTTGTCAAACGGATCCCCTTTGATTCCCATTCTTCAAAAACAACAGTTATTCATTTGATAATCCATACCTCAATGAAGAAAACACTCCTTCTGATTGCCGTCATCCTTATTGGCAACAGTTTGCTGGCCAACAACAAGCAGACAGTAATCGACTACACACAACTGTCATCGACCCAGTTGCTCTCTCCTACCGAAAACCCACAGCCCAACCATCTGGAGTTTCGTTACTATGGTTTCTACGGTGTTGTCGACCTCACCTATATGACCAATCTCAACAAGACCCATGACCTATACACGGACAAGTACTCACTGATGGGTCTGACAGCAGTGGCAGGTTTTCAGTGGCGCAAAGAGTCTGCTGTCGGTTTGGGAATGTCTTATCTGAGCGATCCCACGGGTTCATTTTCGCAGATTCCTATTTTCATTGAGCTACGCAGTTACTATACTCGTAACCGCTTTGCCCCTTACAGTGCCATCCAGATGGGATACAGCATTCCTTTAGGCACCACAAATGGAGGCATCGAATACACCATGTTGAATCAGGGAGGAATCACCTTGGGGGCAGAGATTGGCGGTCGACTTGCTTTCACGCGCCACTTTGGCATCAATCTCGGTGTGGGCTATCAATTCATCATGTCTAACTCTGTTGAACGCGGCGACGCAATGGGTGCTATCACCCGCTTGCCCGAGCATTATCACAATCTGAAAGCCCATATCGGTTTTTGCTTCTAAAATCAGTTAGTTATCCTATACACACTTACCGCCATGTACAGAAAGATTCTCGTATTAGCGCTGGCAATGCTGTGTGTCTGTACCGTCGACGCACAGACCAAAAAACAAAAGAATGTTGAAGAGCCCATACCCGACGAGTGGAACGACAAAGAGGTCTTTGAGCAAAACAAGCTCTATCCTCGTGTCAACGTGGTTCCCTATGCCAATGAAAAGGGTATCGAGAAACAAGCATATGACCAGTCCCCCTACTATGTGAGTCTTAATGGCCAATGGCAATGTGTTGTGAAATCATCTATGGCTTCGCGACCCGATCCCGAAGCAAAGGATTTCACCGCCGACGCATGGAGTTCTGTCTCTGTTCCTTCTTATGTCCTTGAAGTGGGCGGAAAAGACTACAAAGCCCCCATCATCAAAAACGCCAACAACATCCCCTCGACAGACAATCCCGTTGCTACCTATTATCGCGTATTTGACGCTCCCAAGACCTGGAGCAATTATGTCCCCTATCTCCGTCTGCAAGCACGTTCGGCCTACTATGTATGGATCAACCAAAAATATGTAGGCTATAGCGAAGACTCGCGCACATTCAGCGAGTTTAACATCAGCAAACACATCAAACACGGCAAACCCAACACTATCGTCATCCAAGTGGTGGCCGCATCAGACGGCACACTCCTCGAAATGGAGCAAGACCGCGAAATGATAGGCATCACAGGCGATGTGTCCATCATACTAAAACCTCTGGTCTGTTTACAAGATATGTCTGTTGTCGCCAATTACAACAGTCAGTCACGATTCGGAAACCTGCAACTCAATCTCAATGTCGAGAATACCAAAAAGACTGGACACGTTTATGTCGAGACCTCCATCTGGGATACAAAAAACAAAGAGATAGAGAAGACGGGCAAGTGGGTCGTTTTTGACAAGAAGAGCGAGCTGTCCACCACTCTCAATATCGAATTGGGAGGAGTGAAACCCTGGACGGCAGAGACCCCCAATGTTTATACCGTCGTTGTCCGTCTTCGTGACGAGAAGATGCAATTGATTGAAACCACAGCCCAACGGTTCGGCTTCCGTACCGTTGAAGTCAAAAACGGACAACTATTAGTCAACCAGAAAGCCATCACCCTTCGTGGTGCCAACTATACAGGCTATGACCTGACTGCCAATGGTCTTGCCTCCTTCGACCAAATGAAGAGAGACCTTCAGCAGATGAAACAACACAACATCAACGCCATCCATACCACCGTATACAGTCCCCTTGATCCTCGTTTCTACGACTTGTGCGACGAATACGGATTCTATGTCATCTGCGACGCCAACCTGTCCCCCTTCTCGTCAAAAGCCAAAGCCATCTCCACCGACAAAGACTTTGTCGACAACTTTATCGTCCGCGTGCAGAATATGTATGAGACGCTGAAGAACCACCCCTCCATTATCGTATGGGGACTGGGCAACGGTATCGACAACGGCATCGGTATGGAGAACGCCTATCGTACACTGAAACAAAAAGACAAGACCCGTCCTGTTGTCTACGCCGGTGCTGAATATTCGGAAAACACCGACTTGATTGCCGCCAGCAACCTCGGTGTCGACGATCTCAAAGTCTTTGCGTCCAAGAACCAATCTCGCCCACTGATACTTATCAACTACGGTTCCACCGAGGGCAACAACTTTGGTGGTCTTGAGCCATTATGGAAGATGATTCGTACACGTGGCAACTTGCAAGGCGGATTTATCACCAACTGGAACGCCAGTCGCCGAAACGACATCGTTAGCAACAATAGTGTGACAACATCAGGTCTCGTCAACTCCAAGAAAGAGAACGTCCCTTATCTTGCCGAGATACGGAACCTTTATCGTTCCTTCGACATCGCTCTGGTAGCGCTCACCGCAGACCACGGCGAATTCACCATCAGCAATTATCTCGACTATCAAACACTCAACGACTACATTCTTGAATACAATATCTTCTCCAACCTCAAGCCTCGTATCATCGAAGGTGAGGTAAATGTCGACCTCAAGCCCGGAGAAGCCAAGAACTTCAAATTGAAGATTCCCAAACTGACACTCTACGCTGGCGAAGAGCTCTTTATCCGCTTCACTGTTCGACAAAGAGTCAACACGAATGCCGTTCCAAAATCGACCGAGCTTTCCTCTATCGAGTTCCCCATCCCCATGCATGCCGTCAAGAAGTCTCAACTTGAAGAGTTCGACAAAGAAGAACTGTTTATGGCAAAGGATGCGGAGAACGAGAAACGTATACATATATTTAATAACAACATCGACCTTTGGTTCGACCTCGACGATGCCGACATCATCTCCTATAGCATCGACGGCAAAGAGATGATGGCTGGAAGCCCCACCATGAGTTTCTATCGTCCTCCAACCGACAACGACAGACAAGACCTCAACGGCAGTAAACTTTGGAGCCACCTAAGCCCCGATGCTATGACACGCACCGTCATCGCCTGCAACCACCGACAGATAGACAAATACAACGTAGGCATCGATGCTATGACTCGTTATACCGACCGAAGTGGCAACATACTGTTCGATGTCAAGCAGACGTATGTCATTCTGTATACAGGCGACATTTTGATTGACAACCAAGTGTTGGTGACCGAACATGTGAGAGCGCTGCCCAAGATTGGCTACCAACTGCGTCTGAGTCGTGACTTTGACAGCATTTATTGGATGGGCTTGGACAAAGAGACCTACTGCGACCGTCAGAGCGCTGGAATCACAGGAGCCCATCGTGATGCCATCAAAAACCTTTTCTTCCACTACGACCACCCACAAGCCGCAGGCAACCGTGCAGGCATCCATTGGCTTTCGGCCAACCGTGGAAAGAGCGGTCTTTTCATCGATATGTTCGACACCACCTTTAATTTCAGCGTCTACCCCTATAGCGACATCCAACTGGCACAAGCCAACGATTATTGCAATATCAAAGAACAGCAATACTACACGCTCAACATTGACTATCGGCAGACGGGTATCGGCTCCTCTCTGGCAGGCATAGACATCGACGACAAATATGTGCTGACCCAACGCGACTTCGCCTTCCCCATCCATATCCACGCATACCACTTCGACGAGTATGAACCCGAAGACTTCCGACGCATAGCATATCCCACCATTCAGTCTTCAGTACTCCCCATGCCCACCATCACCCAGAGCGTCGAACGGTTTGACCGTCCTATGACCATCACTCTTCGCAGCAGTGTACCAGGAGTGGAGATGCGATACACCACCGATGGTTCCACTCCCGACGAACACTCCACCCTTTACAAGAAACCCTTCACCATCCAGACATCGACTGTGGTTCAAGCCAAAGCCTTCAAGAAAGGGTTCACTCCCAGTTTTACAGCAACCAACCGCTTCAATTTCGACTACATCACCGACGTCAGTTACGACAAAGCTCCCAATACACCCTACAATTATAACGCAGAGAGCATCCTTTTTGACGGCGAGACAGCCGATATCGCCGACCTACAGACAGGATGGTTGGGATTCAGCGGAACCGATTTCAATGCCGTCTTCACTCTGGGCAAGAACATCGATTTACAGGATGTGGTAATGCATTTTGCACATGTTCCCGACGCATGGGCTTTCGCTCCTGTTTCTGTTGCAGTCTACGTCAGCGAGGATGGCGAGAGTTTCAGCGGACCCATTAATGCCAAAATCAAATACGACGCCACCTCCGTCGAGATGAAGAATCCGCAACTCATCCCCATCCGCATCAATGTCGAGCGGCAGAATGTCCGCTACGTCAAGATTATTGCCAAGAACATGGGCAAGATTCCTGTATGGCACAAATACAAAGGTCTTCGACCCTGGATAATGGTCGACGAGATTCAACTTAACGAGGTTATAAAATAGCGACCCACATGAACAGCAAGACCTTATTCTTCATCGCCTTAATCTCCCTACTCCTTACTGCATGCAAAGTGGAGTTCTCCCCCAATGCCGAGTGGCGAGAGATTCCTGTAGTATATGGAGTGCTCGACCAAGACGACGACACCACCTATATCCGTGTACAGAAATGTTTCCTTGGCGAAGGCAACAACCACGACTACGCACAAATCTTCGATTCCATCAACTATCCCGAAGGCAGCATCGAAGTCAAGATGCTTGAATGGCCCGCTGTCGTCACACGCGACAGTCTTCTTGTCATCGACCCCTCTGCCTCTGTACCGAACAAAGAGTTTCTTTTCGACTATCATTTGTTGGGCGACAAGCCCGAAGGCGAGTTCTATGCCCCGTATCAACCTGTGTATATCTGTCGTACAGCAGGCCAACTCGACCCCAAGTATGTCTATCAGCTTCTTGTCATCAAGACCGACAGCGGCGACACCATCGCCCGTGCACAGACTTATCTTGTCGGATATGGATTGCGATTTATCCAACCCAGCAATCTCGGCTTCAACTTCACCAACCACAAATGTGAAATCAAATGGTATACCGCCACACGCGGACGACTCTACCAACCGCGAGTACGGTTCTACTACAATGACTTTGTGGTGACCGACCATGGCACATGGCTCGACACACTTATCACACCCCATTATATCGACGTCGATGGAGATGTGTTGAAAAAGAACCTCACCGATGTAGATGCTGTCCGTTTCCTGTCGGAGAGCGTCTATTTCAACACCATCCGCGACTCTATCCCCACCAATGAATACACCGTCAACAAGATACCCATCGACACCGTCGATATCTTTATCCGCGTGTGTACAGAGGACTTGGCGGCTTATCTCTTTTCCCATCAAGACAACGGCTCCATCAACCAAGACCG
>CAJOQB010000245.1 GCA_905236405.1 uncultured Bacteroidales bacterium | reverse complement strand
GGAACTCGTCGACACCGATTTCCGCCGACAGCTCCTCGCGAATCTCGCGCCGTAGCGCCTCTTCGGGCGTCTCACCAGGTTCCATCTTGCCTCCAGGGAACTCCCACCAGTCTTTCCACTCGCCATAACCCCGCTGCGTCGCGAAGATACAATCTCCCCGTCGGATGATGGCCGCCACCACTTCAATCACTTGGCATTGTATTTGTTTCATTTACTGTCTCTGTTTTGAAGTGCAAAGGTACATACATTATATGACGTGGCAAAAAAATTCTTGCATACACACAGATGCAATATCCGAGAGCCGTCTCCGTTATTGTGTTACAATGACCATAGACAAAGCCATATTTGGACGGACGGAGCTGCTGTTGGGCGAAGAGACGATGGAACGTGTCGAAAGCACACGAGTCATCATCTTCGGCGTGGGCGGCGTGGGGTCGTGGTGCGCCGAGAGTCTGGTACGCAGCGGCATCAGGCAACTGACCATCGTGGACAGCGATTGTATCTGCTTCTCCAATGTCAACCGCCAGCTGATGGCCACCACCAAGACCATCGGCCAGGTAAAAGTGAAGGCCCTGAAGGAACGTCTGCTTTCCATCAACCCCTCCGCCGAGATAACAGCACTGCAAAAGGTTTTCACAAAAGAGACGGCCTGTGAATTCGACCTCGACAACTACGACTACATCATCGATGCCATCGACTCGCTGAAAGACAAGGCCTGGCTTATCCTGACGGCTTGCCAAACGAACGCCAAGCTGTATTCCTCGATGGGGGCGGCACTGAAGATGGACCCCACTCGTATCAAAGTGACGGAATTCTGGAAGATACAGGGCGACCCGCTGGCACGTGTGCTGCGAAAGAAATTCAAACGGATGCAGCAGTACCCTAAGCGTAAATTCCTGTGCGTCTACAGCGACGAGCTGCCGCTTCCCAACCATGGACCACAACCCGAAGATGAGCCCAACACCTTTGGCAAGGTCCAAATCAACGGCACCATGGCCCACATCACCGCCATCTTTGGATTTATGCTCGCCGGTCTGGTGATGGAAGATATCAACAAAGTTTAAAAAGTGGTTGTCGCAGCAATTTTATCTACATTCATGCTGCGAGCCGAAGCATCAAATATTTCCTTGTACAGACCACCCTGCCGATAGACCTGTTCGGGTGTGCCATCCTGCACACAATGACCTGTATCGAGCACATAGATTCGGTCGCTGTCGATGATCTGCCCTATGTTGTGGCTGATGACGATGACCGTACGCCCTTGCTTGATGGCATCGATGGAATTCTTGATTTGCTCGGTGGCGATGGCATCGAGACTGGCAGTAGGCTCGTCAAGGAAGATAATCGGCGGGTTTTTGAGGAACATACGGGCGATGGCTATACGTTGCTGCTGTCCGCCACTCAGTTGGGTGGCGTTGCTTTCGAATCCCTCGGGGAGAGCCATCACTTGATCGTAGATGTAGGCTTTGCGGGCAGCGTCGAGTACCTCTTCGTGGGTGGCATCAGGGCGTCCGTAACGGATGTTCTCCTCGATGGTGCCACTGAAGATATGGTTTTTCTGCAGCACCAAGCCAATATTCTCTCGCAACACCTGTGTGTCCCATTCACCGAGAGGCACTCCGTCGAGGGTGATGCTTCCCGAATCGGGAGCATAGAATTTGTCGAGCAGGTTGACAATGGTGCTCTTTCCGGCACCGCTTAGTCCCACAAGGGCGGTGGTCTCGCCTGGCTCGATGGTCATCGAAAGGTCGCGTATAGCATGTGTGCCATTGGGATAGGTGAACTCCACATTCTTCAGTTCGAAGCGCCCTTCGATGCGTCTCCCGCTGTCGGCTTTCCACGCTCCGCTCTCCTCCACCTCGTTGTCGGCATCCAACAAACCGAAGAAGCCTTCGGCATACACCAATGCATCGTTCAAATCGTCATAGATGCGGTGTAGCTGTCGTATCGGTGCACTGACATTCGAGAAGAGCATTACATGGTACATAATCTTACCTATCGACATACCGGGATAGTCTATCAGCACCAAGTAAGCCGTCAAGATGATAATCAACACTGTGCCAATCTGCTCCACAAAGGTCTTGAGTCCCTCGTACAGGAACGAAATACGGCGGGTCTGCATCTGCTGCTCGGTGCTCTGCTCCTGCAAGACGGCTTGCTTTTCCGCTTCGAGCCGCTCGCGGTTGAACGACTTGATGACTCCCATGCTTTCGATGATATTCAGTATGCCGTGGCTCAGCTGTTGATGGGTGCCGAAGACACGGTGGCGCCAGCCTTTCATACGTCGGCCTTGTACGGCGGTAATCCAGAAATAGACAGGGATGATAGCTGTGGCCACAAGACCCACATAGACGTTGGCGGCATACATCAACACCAAGGCCAGCACGGCACTGGTGAACAACGGCAATATGTCGATGAAGAAATTCTTCACCGTGTTGCTAAGGCTCATGATGCCATGGTCGATACGGGTCTGCAACTTGCCTGGCTCGTTGCCGTCCTGACTGAAGAAGGCCATGCGGAACTGCAAGATACGGTCGACCACACGCAGCGAGAGGTCGCGGCTCACGTTGATGCGTATCTTCTCGCCAAAGATGCGCTGCCCGAAGGTGATAACTGCCGACAACACCTCTTTGCCGAGCAAGATGACGCTGATGGTTATCAATATTCTTGCCGCCGCACTCCATTGGAAGCCCCCGTCGATATGTAGCAAAGCATTGATGGCGTCAACAGCACGGTCGAGCACCACAGCGTTGACCTGTGCCATAAGCGAACCTGCAAAAGTCATCACAAGCGTGACCACCAAGAGCCATCGGTAAGGCAACACAAACGGCAGCAGTCTCCGCAACAAGCCACCTATACCCATCTTCGATTCGTTTTCCTTTTCCATCTTCAATTAGTCTGTAGTGTGATGGAACGAATTCCACCCTGTTTTATTGTTTTGCATTTCTTATCGCAACAGCGTGACGGTTCCAATACCATCCTTACGATAATCGTGGCCGTCGTAGGCATACCAGTAGTATACATACGAATCCTGCGGCATGGGGTTGCCCTTATAGGTGCCATCCCATGTTGCGTTGGGGTCGTCAGTGCTGAATATCAACAGACCTTGGCGTGTATAGATGTTGAGTTTAAAGTAAGCCATCTCGAACGACACCTTGCACCCAAAGAGGTTGTTGGTAGCCTCGTCAGGCGTGAACGCATTGGGGAACCACAACGAATGCCGCACTACAGATAGGAAGAACGTGGTGTCGGAACAACAGTAGTCACCGTTGCATCGTTGGAGGGTCACCCCTACCCTGTCGGACGACAAGTTGTCAAACTGGTGTCGGACACTGGAACCCACATCAGTGGTACCGTCAGAGAAAGTCCATGTAGATACCGCATGGTCATCCGTACATTCGGAGAAGGATATCGTGGGATTGTCGTAGTCGACAACAGATGGCGACAGTTCGACACACAGTTCCGGAATGGTGTATACACTGATGACTATGGTGTCGACAGGATCTCCTCCATTGCTTGTATACAGCGTGTAGGTAGTGGTCTGACGAGGAGAGACAACGACCGTGGTCTGACCTTGCTGTGTTTCCAACGACGCATCAATCGGAGAGGAAGTCCAATAGGGAGACACCAGCCCAACGGCAGTAAGGATCACCGTTTCACCGATACAGATAGAGGTGGCAGTAGCCGTAGCCGAAGGGTTTTCATAAAGCAGATGGATGGTCAACACTGAGTCGCATCCGTTGGCCGCCGTCAGATGGAAGACATAGTCGCCCGGGTTGGTCAACGTGCTGCCCATGAAAACAAGAGCATCACCCATGATAATATAGACAGTGGTGTCGTTGCTTACTTCTGGCACCACGGTGAGTCGTAGACAATAATGATGTACCGTCAGGCTATCCGTCTCACTTCGCCATCTGATAACCAAACCATCCTGTGCTGTGGCCTCCGATTCGACATCGAAGCCATAACCACTGTACGGCTGACCCACACAGACCGTGTCATAATACACCACCGTGTCATGTGCCATGTGAAATGGAGGAGGAAATGACCAACCTACAGCATAGCCATATCCTACCACATTACCCACACCGTATAGCCACGCAACAAAAGAGCCTTCTTCGGTGTTTAGGAAGTGTGCACCCGCTGTGATTGTTAATCTGGCATAACTATATTCAGCATCTAACGGCGAGAAATGCGAAGAACTCACAGTCTGGCCATCGAGGGTTATATTGCCTACATTGTTGGTTTGAGTGACAATATTGAGATAAAACGTGAAAATGCGTTGAGTGGTGAGGGCATAGAAACCTGCGTGTTGTACACCATTCTCAAGAGAGGGAATCATTATCATTGATGGATCGCCATACTCACCGTTCCATACCGCCCCCTTTGTGCATAAGGCTACAGAACACGGATGTTCTGACTGTATACGTGACGTACTGTTTGCAGAAAGGTCGGTCTCATTGACACTATAGGTTGTGTCGCCTGTCCCGTTGACAACCATGTTCACTCTCCTCACCCTGTCACCAACCGAACGGCCTCTTGACGCCACGACCGCATAGTCCGTTCCCCAATTATCAAGTGGGATGGCTTGTTCACACATAAAATCCCCACTTTCCGTCAAGTAATGGGGAACACAGGATACTAAGTTTCCTTGGAACATAGCAAATGGACGATCTCCAACGACCTCCATGCCCGAGAAACTACCATTTGCACTGTTACACATCAGTAAATACGATTGACCAGGCGAAAGCCATATGTTCAGCACACTGCCAGATGGAAATCCAGGAATGTCACAAGTCAGTGTCATGCTGAGATTTGTTGTATCGATAGCCACAAATCCCACAGCGGCACCTGTAATATCGGTACGTGTCGGGTCTGCTGGATAGTCTAACACCACATATCGACGTCCCAAAGCAGCAGTAGGCAACACCAATGTTGCACCACAAGATGATTCTTTCGTATGTGAGGCTATCAACGACACTGAAGCTGTTGAGGTAACGTGATAAGCACAATTACCCAATGAATTTGTGGACTCATGTATAGCCGTGTTTGGCAATGTAATGTTCACCGATGAAGACGCATTCATGGATTCCGAGACACTCCATAATGAAATAGGATTGGTCACCGTCACAGTGCATGCCGTATCTCCCACAGCGGTAAGTCGCAAAGTACTAACCTGAGTATTAACACCATTAGGAAAGAACATCACCCAAAAGTCGCTACCCTCTGTTGTGATTCGCTCTTGCCCTCTTGCCATAGGAAGCAAGGCTATCAAAAACGTAAATATGATAAGTATACGCTGCATGGCATTTCAAATATGAAAACCGCTGCAAAGATACACATATTTATTTATATGCAAAGAAAGTCGACTTATTTTTCTTTCTTCAGTTGTGAAGAT
Source organism: uncultured Bacteroidales bacterium (assembly GCA_905236405.1). Classification (GTDB taxonomy): domain Bacteria; phylum Bacteroidota; class Bacteroidia; order Bacteroidales; family P3; genus Colimorpha. The sequence continues at coordinate 3,859 of CAJOQB010000245.1, read as the reverse complement.
GTGGCGATATGTTCAGCCAAGTCGAAGTCATCAGGCCAGTCGATGTCGATGGCTTCAATGCGATTAACAAGAGCCATATAAGGGTGGAAACCGATACGGCGGTGATGGTTTCTCCATAAGTCACTACGGAAGATATAGAATGCAGAAGTCTCGACATAAACAGGTTCGATAGTCTGTGTACGTGGTATCTTCGTCGGATCGTAGTTCAACGGCTGTCCTTGAAACCAAGCAAAAGTCTGTTGCTTGGCAGCGGCAAAAGCCGAGTCGTATGCCCCGCTCTGCACCTTTGCCAGGGCATTCTCGACAGTATCACATCGGAGGAAGGGCGAGGTGGTATGGGCAAGCAGATAGATATCGGCCTTTACTGTTTGGACGAAAGTGTCATAGATGTCCTTTCCGAGGGTGTCGTCGCTGTCGAGCCGTTCGGGACGCTCGAGAAAAGCAACGCCCTGTGGCAGGTATTCCTCGATGCGGCGGTCGCTGCAATAGGCATAGACTTTGTCAATGCCTTTGACTTGTGCCAGCGTCTCCAGCACCCAGCACATCAGGGGACGTCCGCCCAATGGACGGAGGTTCTTGCCGACGACACGCTTGCTGTTCAGTCGTATGGGAACAAAGGCCACCGTTTTCATATACAAGCAAAGATGTCAATGGTACCCACCAACCGACCTTCGTTGTCGACAACAACAAGGGAATGGATGTTATGCTGCCGCATCATTCGCGATGCCTCGGTCAGTTTTGCCTCTTGGTGAATGGTCTTGGGGTGGACACTCATAATGTCACGCACCGTCATGTCGAAGAATATATCTTTGTGTCGCTGCATGGCACGACGGACATCGCCATCGGTGACGACACCTACAATCCTCCCCTCTTCGATGGCAACAGCAATGCCCTGCTTGTTCTGACTGATGACTATGATAGTGTCGCTCACCTTGTCACCAGGACTGACAATGGGCAGATTACGTTTGGTCATATATTGCTGCACAGTGCTCAATAACCGTTTGCCCAGACTGCCGCCAGGATGATAGCGGGCAAAGTCCTGCAACTGAAAATCACGTCGTACTGCCAATGCACAGGCAAGGGCATCACCCATGGCCATGGTAGCCATGGTGGACGAGGTGGGTGCCAGATTGAGGGGGTCGGCCTCGTGGTCGACACGAATATCAAGATGGCATGTAGAGTGCTGTCCCAAAAGAGAGTTGGAATCGCTCGACATTCCGATGATGGGTATCTTGCGGTCGATGAGCGACGGGAGGAAACGCAGCAGCTCGTCGGTGTTGCCGCTGTAGCTGATGGCCATCACAACATCGCCTGCAGATATCATACCCAAGTCGCCATGATAGGCATCAAGAGGGTTGAGGAAGAACGAGGGGGTGCCCAACGAGGCCAAGGTGGCGGCAATCTTCGCCCCCACATGTCCACTTTTGCCGACACCAGTGACGATGAACTTGCCACGACAGTTGTATACCAGCTCGACGGCCTGGTTGAAGTTGTCGTCGAGTCTTGGAATCATGTCCAGAACAGCCTGCGCCTCGTCACGGAAGCATTGTTCTGCATATACTTTATAGTCTTTCATACAATTCTCAATCTTTTAAAAGGGATGCCACCACCGATTCTAAGTTTTCTAAACAGAGCATGTTGGGACCGTCGCTCAACGCATGGTCGGGATCGGGGTGCACCTCGAAGAAGAAGCCTGTGGCGCCGAAGGCCTTGGCAGCCAACGCCATGGCAGGCACAAACTCACGATTGCCACCCGTGCGGCCACCAATGGCACCAGGCCGTTGCACCGAATGGGTACAATCCATGATAACAATGTTGGTATATCGTTTCATGTCGGCAATGTTTCGGAAATCAACCACAAGATTATTATAGCCATACATATTGCCCCGTTCGGTAAGCCATACATTGTCATTGCCACTTTGACGTACCTTTTCGACAGGATACTCCATATCCAAGCCACTAAGGAACTGTGCCTTTTTGATATTAATAGTCTTGCCAGTCCGTGCAGCAGCCACCAACAGGTCGGTCTGCCGGCAAAGGAAGGCAGGAATCTGCAAAACATCTACCACCTGTGCCACAGGTTGTGCCTGATGACTTTCGTGTATATCGCTGAGCAATCGCAGGCCATACTTCGACTTGATATCCGAAAGCATCTGAAGCCCTTTCTCCATGCCAGGTCCACGGAAAGAACCAATGCTGGTACGGTTGGCCTTGTCAAAAGACGACTTAAAGATGATGTCGACATCATACTTACGGTTGATTCGCACGAGTTCCTCGGCCACCGTCGATAGACATTCCATGGACTCGATGACACAGGGACCGGCAATTATAACTGGCTTGTCTTTCATTTATTTCAACTTGTTATTGCATCGCTTGGTCTCTTTGAGAGAGACTTTTTCGATTTGCAAAAATACTAAAGTTGTGCGGATTGTCGAAATAATTCTCCATCGTACAAGAAAAAGGAGTATCTTTGCAGCCGAATTAATAGTTATCTCGAATGAAAAAAATAGCACTCTTCCTTTTTGTTATAATCTTGTGGTTCAACACAGAAGCAAAAGACAATAATTATTTTCTTGCAAGCCCCAACAATAATCATTCCGGTCAATTGCTTGTAAATGTAGGGATAGACGAAAAAGAAAAAACAATCAATTATGCGACCACTTATATTAGAGGTCAATATAGCGATAATGTTTATGGGTTGTTTTCTTCGCAAATCAAGCTAAAATATGAACAAGATGGAAAGTTGATAGACAAGATGACATTGCTCAAGGTCACACGTCGCTCTGTCGATGAGACCATCGCTTCGCCATTCACGCGGCAAGCCACGATGCACAACCACTACAACGAGTTGACTCTACACCTGAAAGAGGGGCTGAGTGTCGTTTTTCGTGCCTACCCTGATGGCGTTGCTTATCGTTTTGTGTGGGAAGGCAAGCCGGGCAAGGTGATTGAAGAAACAGTCAATTACAAGTTTTATTATGACGAGTTGGCCACCGTGCCATATGTCTCCAATTTCGACTCAACCAACCTTGCCTCACAGTATTGTTCCTCATTCGAAAACCAGTATACCACCCTACCCCTCTCGCAACTCGACAAACGGAGACTCTGCTTCCTGCCGCTGCTGGTCCATTCCTCTATTCCTTTTAAGTATTGCATCACCGAGTCGGCGTTGCTCGACTATCCTGGACTCTATCTGCGCAGTACTGGTGCCGAAGGTGAATTGACAGGCTGCCACGCCCCACTACCCAAGCGCGTCGAGCAAGGCGGCCACAACAACCTGCAACTGTTGGTCAAGGAACGCGAGGACTACATCGCCGACATGGACAAAAGCAAGGTCTTTCCTTGGCGTATCTTCATGGTGGCAGAAAGCAGCGCCGAACTGGCAATGAACAACCTGAGTTATCTGCTTGGCGAGCCCTCAAGAGTGGATGACATCAGCTGGATAAAGCCTGGCAAGGTGGCTTGGGAGTGGTGGAACTGTCTGAACATTACGGGTGTCGACTTCGAAGCCGGATTCAACAACGACACCTACAAGCATTACATCGACTTTGCATCAAAATACGGCATCGAATATGTCATCCTCGACGAGGGTTGGGCAGTCAACAAACAGGCCGACCTCTTCCAAGTGGTACCGGAAATAGACCTCCCCATGCTTGTGCAGTATGCCAAGAAACGCAATGTCGGCATCATACTCTGGGCAGGTTACTATGCCTTCGAACGCGATATGGAAAAGGTATGCAAGCATTATAGCGAGATGGGAGTCAAAGGATTCAAGATTGACTTCATGGACCGCGACGACCAGCTGGTGGTGGACTTCTACCGCCGTGCTGCCGAGATGTGCGCCAAATATCACCTCGTG
>CAJOQB010000244.1 GCA_905236405.1 uncultured Bacteroidales bacterium | reverse complement strand
CGCTGCCTGATGCTCTCGATAGAGATGCGGCCGGACAACAACGTGGTGGACTTCGGCGACAAGGTGGAGAAGATTATTAAGGACTACGAGGCTACCATCACCCCCGACATCCATATCCACCGTATCACCGACCAACCCAAGGTGGTGGACAACTCGGTACGGTCGTTCCTCAAAGATCTCATCGAGGCCATTCTCATCGTCATCTTCGTGATGCTCATGCTCTTCCCGCTGCGCACAGCCCTCATCAGTTCCACCTCGGTACCCATCTGCATCGCGACTACGCTGGGCATCATGTACTTTATCGGCTTCGAACTGAATACCGTCACCCTGGCCGCCCTCATCGCCGTGCTGGGCATGATTGTGGACGACTCGGTGGTGGTCATCGACGGATACACGGACCTGCTGAGGGAGGGTCATTCGCGATGGTATTCGGCAGTGGTATCGACCAGCAAACTGGCCAACTCGATGCTTTTCGCCACCGCCTCCATCGCCATGATGTTCTTCCCTGCACTGGTCATCCTCAAGGGCACTATCATGGGCGACTTCGTGAATCTCTTCCCCTGGACCATCCTTATAGCGCTGGCTTGCAGCTTCCTCTACGCCATACAGGTCATCCCGTTCCTCGCTTCGCGCTTTATCAAACGCACAACGGGCGAGAAGGTTTCGAAACTGGATCGCGTACAGAATGCCTTCTTTGACTGGCTGCAAAGGGGCTACGAAAAACTGCTCACCTTTTGCTTCCGTCATAAAATACTTACCATAGCCACAGGCGGCATGTTGACGCTGCTGGGTGCTTTCCTGTTTACCCAACTCAACATACAGATTCTACCCAAGGCCGAGCGCGACAGTTTCGCGGTGGAGATACACATGGCTGCCAGCTCGTCGATAGAAGAGACCAGCGAGGTGGCTGACTCGCTTTTGACACTGCTCATGCAAGACAAGCGCGTCAAGAACGTCACCTCGTTTGTGGGCATGTCGTCGCCGCGTTTTCACATGACCTATGCGCCGCAGCTGGCGTCGGACCATTATGCGCAGTTTATTGTCAATACCGTGGGTGACAAGGCGACCAAGGAGTTAGTGGGCGAGTATGCACAGCGCTACGAGAATATCTTCCCGCAGGCGCAGATTCGATTCAAGCAGATGGACTACCAGTCGGTGGCGGTGCCGGTGGAGTTCCGCGTGAAGGGTGACAACTATGGCGAGATTTCGATGGTGCGCGATTCGCTGTTGCGGCTGATGAAGCAGAATCCGAAGTTGTTCTATGTCCACTCCGACTTCGACGAGACCGAAGAGATGGTCGATGTGGTACTGAAGACAGACGAAGCCAACCGCTTGGGTATTACACAGTCGACGCTTTCTGTCTACCTGAGTGGGGCTCTCTCGGGCACTACGCTCTCGTCGCTATGGGAGGGCGACTACAGTATTCCCATCTCCATCTATTCAGAGGGTAAGGAAAATATCGACTACGGTTCGTTGGGCGATATGCTGGTGCCCTGTGCGCAACCGGGGATGTGGGTGCCGTTGCGCCAGGTGGCTGACATCCAGCCGCGGTTCCACCACAACAATATGCCTCATCGGAACGGGGTACGGTGCGTCACCGTGTCTGCCGATGTGCTGACGGGTGAGGGTCAGATTAAGGAATACTATAAGATTAAGCGGGAACTTGACAAGATGGAACTGCCGGAGGGTGTCACCGTGGAGCCCGGCGGCACCTATGCCCTCACCTCGAGCCTGCTACCCAGTCTGGTGATGGCCATCGTGGCGGCCATTGCCGTCATGTTTCTGGTGCTTATCATCCACTATGGCAAGCTGAACATCTCGCTGCTGGCCATCTCGATGGCGGTGCTGTGTGTCTTTGGCGCCAACATAGGCCTGTGGATTTTCGGCCTCGATTTCTCCATCTCGGCGGTGCTGGGTCTTATCTCGCTGGTGGGTATCATAGTTCGCAACGCCATCATCATGTACGACTATGTGGCCGAACTGAGAAACAAGGAGCTGATGTCGGTGCGCGACGCCGCTTTCCATGCAGGTCTGCGCCGTATGCGCCCCATCTTCCTTACCTCCGCCACCACCGCTATCGGCGTGGTGCCGATGATACTGGCTGGCACGATGCTCTGGATGCCCATGGGCGTGGTGATTTGTTTCGGCACCCTCTTCACCCTGCCGCTCATCATCACCGTCCTACCGGTGGCCTACTGTGTGGCCTTCGAGAACAAGCAACGTCAGAACTTCCGCCCCCTGAAAATAGATAGGAGATAACAACATGAGACATAAATTGAAGATACTGCTTTTGGCAGCCATAAGTTCAACTTTCACTTTTCACCTTTCACCTTGCATGGCTCAGACGCTCACGCTCGACAGTTGCCTGGCTCTTGCACGGCGCAACAATGTGGAGATTCGCACCTCGCAGATGGATATCGAGAATGCCCGCGAGGTGAAGAAGCAGGTGTTCACCAAATACTTCCCGCAGGTGAACCTCGCCGGATTGGGCTACTGGGCTGTCAATCCGATTATCCATTTCGGGCTCGAGGACATGCAGTCGAACGATATGCGCGAACTGCTCGAATCGCTGTACGATCTGGTGTCAACCGAAAGCGATATACAGAAGGAGACCTCACTGATGAAGAAAGGAGCCTCGGGGTCGGTGATGATTACCCAGCCGCTCTATGCAGGTGGCCGCATCGTCACGGGCAACAAGTTGGCCAGCATAGGTGTCGAAGCCGCTGAACTGCAGTCGGAGATGAAAGAACGCGACATCCTCGAAAATATCGAGTCGACCTTCTACCTCGTCACAGGCCTGCAAAAGAAAGTGGCAACGGTAAATGCCGCCCTCACGCTTCTCGACACGTTGGACCGAGTGGTGCAGTCGGCCCTTGCCAACGGCCTCGTTACCCGTTCCGATGCCCTGCAACTGCAACTGAAACGCAACGAGATGCTTGCCAACCAGCAGCAACTATCCAGCGGCATACGCCTCTCCAAACGCCTCCTCTGCTGCCAGATAGGCATCGACTACAGCGACACACTGGTTTTCACCGAAGAACCTATACGCAATCAAATCCCACTTGACCTATCAACCTATCAAGCAATCAAGCAGTCACAACGCCCCGAAAAGCGACTTCTTGAATTGAGCGTCGAAGCCGAACAACTGCAGAAACGTCTCACTGTCGGTGAAGCACTTCCCCAGATCGCTATCGTTGGCTCAGGTTTTTACGGCAACATCATCAAAAAAGACGCGTCGGCCAATGCCGTGGGACTCGTCTCGCTCTCCGTACCTCTGACCGGCTGGTGGGAAACATCACACAAACTGAAGCAGCACGACATACGTATTGCAGAGGCCCGCGAAAAGCAAGAATACTACAACCAAATGATGTCGCTCGAAGAGGAGAAGGCCTACAGCGACATGCTCGATGCCGCTATGCTCATGCGGTCCGACTCCGTCGCACTGGAGATAGCGAAGGAAAACTACCGTTTGGCCGTCCTCAACTATCGGGCTGGCGTCTACACCCTCTCCGATGTGCTGGAAGCACACGCTTTGCTGCTCCATGCTCAAAACGCCATTACCGACCGTCACACCACCTACATCGTGGCTCGCCGTCGCCTGATGGACCTCCACAAATGAGAACGGTAAAAAGTGAAAGGTGAAAATGATGCTTAATCGTTATTTATAATTCTTAGTAATAGGATTTAATGAAAAAAAATCCTCGTCCTCCTGCTGACCCTTCCCTGCGTCAGCCCCATCATTAAAAGTTAATCACTAAAACAAACGTTGTGCAAAGCGAGTGCAGAGGGAGCTTGCTCACTATGCCGAGCCAAAGCAACGTCACCAAAAGTAACGCCGCATCGTGGTTTTTATTGCCCGCCGCAATCCTGCATCTTCCGTCCGGCCTTCCTTGTTTTTTCCAAAGTAGTTTCCCCACGTTTGATGATTGTTAATTTGTTTTCAACACACAAAACGTTGTTTGTCAAGAGAAAGGAACTGTTTGTTGAAAAAATCTCATAATGGGTGTTTTTCTGAATATGAATTATTTGTATCTTTGTACCTCAATTATTTACAAAATTCTTTCACCAAAAATAATAGAATCAATTGTAAAACATGATATTAGTGCCGAGGAAATATCTCCGGTTTGGAGAACAAGGAGCAGAGAGAGACACAGTGGCCATCAAGGCCGTGGCTCTTCTGGGCGGAATGGAGCCGATGGGCTTCGATCGTCCGGCGGAAGCCGATTTGTTTCTCGACGCGATGCTCTGCCTCGGACGCTATGTGTATGACAGGGTAGGGGAGGGCGATGATGCCCAACAGCTGTTCGACACGATAGAACGCCAGTCGATAGCCAGAGACGGGAGGCTGATATGGGGCTATGACGACGACAACGACCCGTCGGCGAAGCAACTGGCGGTACCCATGGGCCGTCCCCACGCACTGTTGATGGCGGTGGTCTATTATGCCATTGGCAGTGCCGGCGGCGACAACGCAAGGGCGTTGGCCCATATGGAGACATGGGCGGTGAGCAACTTGCACGGCAGCTATGCCGCCTTCGACCAATTTGTGCAGGCACTGAAAGACGAGACCGCTACTGCCGCGACCCCTGCGTCGTTAGATATCGCCGATGTGCAGAGACAGGCACGTCTGGCCCAGTTTGTAAAGGAACTGACATACTTCGAGGGTCGTCCATTGCCGGAGCGGGAAAAAGGGTACGGGATGCTGTGCCAGTGCTACGATGTCAGGAAACTACCAGACGAATACTATATGCGACTGCAACAGCTGCCACAGGACGAATCCAAGACACCGCGTACCGTCATCAACCAATTCAATAATGGCTGTGGCACGGTCGTCGGACTCAATGCAGCATCGTTTCCACACGATTACAACTCAACCATAAGCAAATGAATATGAATATCGAAGAATTGCTGAAAAGCATCAACATCAACCAGGTGAACAACCAATGCGGCAGCGTCTCCGCGGTGAACATCAACAACTATAGCGGCACCACAGCCGCTGCGCCCTCCACCCCCCAGCAATCGGCGACGACCCATTTCCCCGCTGACTACCAGTCGAGGGCTTTCGTCTCCAACGTGGGCGGCATTGCCATCAGCTTGGAGGCCATCCGCAGCATGATTGCCCAGTTGATAGTGGCCAAGATGATTACCAAGAAATACCACTGGGCAGCGGTGCAGCTGGCGTTGGAGGAGATGGGGCTGTGCAGCGACAACAGCTCGCTGCT
>CAJOQB010000243.1 GCA_905236405.1 uncultured Bacteroidales bacterium | reverse complement strand
CCGGATGTTATCGCAAAGGCCGCGTCGGCGCCGACTTCATGGACCTCGCCAAGCCAGGTCTCATCAAGGAATACTGCAAGCCCAACGCCATGTTCACCTTCCGCGAATACCTCGAGGACTATGCCTCGCCCGAAACCAAGGCCAAAGGATTGGCTCTGCTCAAGAAACTGACCGAGACCTTCACCAAAGAAGAGCTGAAACGCCGCGTCGAGGGCAACCTCTGCAAGATTGGCGACGGCGAACGCGACCTCTATTTCTAATACCGATGGCCAAGAAGACGAAGACAACCCCGACGACCGACACCCAACGGCCTCCCCGTTTGGCGGTAATCGACATGATGATAGGCATCGCCATGATACTCGTGGTGCTGGGTCATCAAACCGTCCCCTTCTCCCCCCGATGGTACGACGAAGGGCTGCACGAGTGGATATATATGTTCCATATGGAGCTGTTCATGTTCCTCAGCGCCTTTCTCATCCGCTACAGCTATCGGGGGGTCAAGAGCGTGGGCGACTATGGGCGTTACATATGGCGCAAGTTCGTCAAGTTCTTTGTCCCCTTCCTCGTCATCGGGTTGGTGGTGTCGCTTGCCTCCGCCTACGAGCGGGGAGTCGCCATGGACAACATGTGGGGCGTCGCCCTCGACTCGTTGCGGCGGCTGTTGCTCTATCCCATCTACAGCGACGCCAGCTTCCTCTGGTACATCTACATCCTCTTCGGGTTCTACCTCGTCTCGCCGTTGGTCATCATGCTTCCCCGATGGGTCAAGATGGTGCTTTGCGTGGCCACCCTTGCCCTGCCGCTCCTGAATGCCGGCCAACTGTTGGGTGCCGGACTTTTCTGCAAGTATGCCTTCTTCTACATGCTGGGCATCTTGTGCGGCGAAGGGTACGAAGAGTTGCGTAATGTCAAGACCTGGGTGTGGGGTTTGTTGGCCATCCCCTTTGCCGTATGGAGCGTGCTGGTGTTCATCGCCCGATTGGGCGGACAACTCTCCTACCCTTGGCTCACGGTGGCCCCTTGGCAGTTCCATATCGTCGAGCCTTGCTTGGCGTTGCCCTTCTTCTATTTCCTCGGACGACTGTTGACACAAGTTGGTTGGGTGAACAAAGTGCTTTCTGCCATCAGCCGCGATTGTTTCTGGATTTATTTGTTGCAGATGTTTGTCGTGTGGACCTGCTACTTCGCCCTCCAAGGGATGGGATTCGAAGGCCGTTGTCCCTTCTGGCTCTTCCTTGTCGTCAGCACCGTGTTAGGCATCGCCGTCCCCATGGCCGTCGAGCGGGTGTCGCGATATCTCCCCTCCCGTCGCAGTAGCCATAAGGACAAAAAAAAGTGAGGTCGTCAACTTCCGTTCGACGCCCCACCTAAAATACATCTGAAATAAGTAAGCGTATACCTTTACGCAGAAACTGAAAAAAAGTTCCATTTTTTATAAAAAAAATTGTCGGGAATGTTCTCCCGACATTTTTTTAGCTCCTCATGTAAGGCCCCGTGACAGAAGCGGGGTCTTCCGACATCGCCTTGGGAGTGCCTGTGAAGATGATGTTTCCACCCATCGCTCCGCCGCCAGGACCCAGCTCGACAAGATGGTCGCAAGCTTTCAGCATCTCGATGTTGTGCTCTATGAGGAAGATGGTGTTGCCTGCCTCCACCATGCTGTCGAAGAGGTCGAGTATGCGACGTATGTCGCCAGCGTGAAGCCCGTCCGAGGGTTCATCCATGATGAATATCTTGCCGGCGTCGCGGAGGTAGGAGGCCATCTTGATGCGTTGTAACTCGCCGCCCGAGAGGGTCGACAGCGACTGGTTCAAGTGGAGGTAGCCCAACCCCACCTTGCGTAGCGGCTCCAGCTTTTCGGCAATGATGCTTCCCGCGAACAGTTCCGCCGCCTTGTTGGCCGTCAAATCCATCACCTCGGCAATATTGAGGCCGTTCACTTTGTAGGACAGCACCTCCGGAGAATAACGCAGACCTCCGCAAGCCTCGCAGGTGGTCTCGATGGCATCCATGAACGCCATATCGTTGACGATAACCCCTTTCCCTTGACAGACAGGGCAAGCGCCCTTGCCGTTGAAAGAGAAGAGGTCGGCCTTGGTCTTGTTGCTACGGGCAAAAAGTTTGCGAATATCGTCGGCCACATCAAGATAGGTGGCAGGAGTGCTTCGAAGGCTGATGCCGATGTTCTTCTGGCTGATGTAGACAATCTCCTCGGGATGCGGCCATGCGTTGCGGAAACACTCCATCAACGAGCTCTTTCCCGAACCTGCCACACCGGCGATGCCGCACATCACCCCCAACGGCAGCTCTACCGAGAGGTCTTTCAGGTTGTGCAAACAGGCGTTCTCCAAGAGGAAGAATTCCTTGGGTGTACGCACCCTGTCCTTGATTTCGCTTGTAGCGTTGAGCATGGTGCCCGTCAGGGTTTGGCTGTGCAGCAACTCGTCGTAGCTGCCTTCGAATATCACCTCGCCCCCTTTCATGCCGGCACCAGGCCCCATGTCGATGATGTGGTCGGCGATTTTGATGATTTCCTTGTGGTGTTCCACCAAGATGACGGTGTTGCCGTGGTTCTTCAGTTTTTGCACCGATTTCTGCATCAGCAGTATGTCGTGGTTGTGCAAGCCCACACTGGGTTCGTCGAGGATGTACATCACATCCGAGAGCGGCGAGTTGATGTATTTGGCAATCTTGCAACGTTGTGCCTCGCCGCCCGAGAGGGTGCCGATGGCACGGTCGAGGGTAAGGTAGCCAAGACCTATCTCCTCCAATGCCGACAGCCGTTCAGAGGTGGCACGTTTGATGTCCTCCGCCAACGGGTTGTCGACACTCTCCATCCAACGACGGCAGTCGCTGATGCTCATGGCCGTCACCTCAGCGATATTGAGGCCGTTGATTTTGCAGGAGCGTATCTTCTCGTTGAGACGGGTGCCGTTGCAGTCGGGACAGGTGCCCATCGTCAGCATAGGGTTGAGCACAGAGGCGTGGAGCAGCCCCTCCTCCGAGTTGATGATGCTGCGGTACATTCGGGGAATCAGCCCTTCGTATTTGGCCGTTTTGGGCCAGTTGGCAGGAGGGTTCTTCAGTTTGATTTGCGGCGAGTTGAGGAACAAATCGAGCTCCTCGGGCGAGTAGTCCTTTATCTTCTT
>CAJOQB010000242.1 GCA_905236405.1 uncultured Bacteroidales bacterium | reverse complement strand
CAGAACGGGCACCGATTAGGATTTGATATCCATTGGAACCTTTGTCGAGGGTTCGGTTCCACACCTCTGCCCGTTCGTTAGGGTTGAACCGAGAATGGTAGACACCCACAATATGACCGAAGTATTTGCGAAGCCGATTGATGATTTGGGCGGTAAGGGCAATCTCGGGCAACAGAAAGAGCACTTGTTTCCCTTCGCGTATTGTCTGGTTGATTAGTTTGATGTACACCTCGGTCTTACCGCTCGAGGTGACGCCATGCAGCAGCGATACCATGGGGGCAGCAGGGTCAGACAGTTGTTCGAAGACCCGTTGTTGCTGGTCGTTGAGTTCGATAGTGTCGACGCTGGTTTGTGCAGCATATTCCTCTAAACGGCTCTCGATATGCTCTTCTTGTAGGAGTACATCATTTTTGATGAGTGTGGCGATGGCACTTTGCGACAACTCTTTGTGTGTCGCCAACGCTTGTTTGCGAACCTTTTCCTTGCCAAAGTTGCTCATCTGCATGAACATCATCAGTACCGACAGTTGTTTGTGCAATGTGGACTTCTTTTCTAATCGGTCGAATAGCATTCGCAGTTCTTCAGCGTCGTTGTAGCGGGGATTGAGCACCAGATGGGTGATAACTTTGGGCACAAACCGTTGCTTGAGTTCTTCATCCATGATGATGATACCCTTGTCAATCATACCCTGTACCAGAGGCATGATTTTCTGAAACCCCACGATGTCGGTAATCTGCTCGATGGGCAGGCTGCCAGCGTGTGTCAACGCTTCGAGTACTTTACGTTCGTTGGGCGACAGGTCGCTGTAGGAGCCATCATAGTCGGGATGAACGGCAATGCAGGATTCACTGGTGAGTTTCAAAGCCGTGGGGAAGGCAGAGGCCATCAAATCACCTGTGTAACACATATAATAAGAAGCCATCCATTCCCAAAATTGGAATTGCATCTCGGTTATCACAGGATGGATATCCAATATGGCGAGAATATACTTGGTAGGGTAGGGCGGTACATTCTCATGTACCCGTCTCACGAGTGCCGAATAGATTCGTTTCTTTCCAAATTGCACGACCACACGTTGCCCTACTTGGATGCTGTCGTTGTAGTCAAATGGGACACGATAGGTGTAGTATGCCGGCAAGTGGAGCGGCAACAGGACATCGACAAAAAATGTGTGTCGCATTGAGGGCATACAAGTATTATAACAGATTAGGGAAGAGTGTTAGTGGCTTTCTCATAAGAGAGCACCACCTTTTCGCCTTGAAGCAACTCGAGGGTGTATTCGCCCACACGGTAGCCATCCACCTTGGAGAGGACAGGGAGATAAGTTCGTTCTATCTTCATGAAAGGCTCGGGACATGCCATCTTGGTACTGGTCAGTTCGCTGATTTCCATGGTACCGTCTCCATGGTCTTTATAATTTGCGTAGAAATGGTTGCAACCAGCACTGCCGTTCAACACGCCCGATTCGGGGTTGAACTGAATGGTGGCGGGCAATTGATTGGGCTCGTACACTATCTGTTTGGCCTTTACAGACACAAGATTCCAAACAGTACCTTCTTCCAGTTGGGGCTTTGCATTGATGACCACTGTGTCTTTGTTTGATTTGCAACCACCCATGCTGACAAGCGCCAGCAGGCAGGTAGCAAGGATTGTGTATAATTTCTTCATCTTTTGACTCATTATGGGTTCTTTTTACGGCTCTATCCAGTCGCCGTTGTCTTTGATAAGTTGCACCAAAGCCTCAACAGCTTCGCTTTGATCGATATTCTGACGCACCACCTCGCGGCCTTTGTAGAGGGTTATCTTTCCTCTGCCGGCACCCACGTAGCCGTAGTGAGCATCGGCCATTTCGCCAGGACCGTTGACAACACAGCCCATCACACCAATCTTCACACCTTTGAGATGTTGGGTGCGGGCTTTGATTTGATGCAGTGCTTCCTGAATGTCATACTGTGTGCGGCCACAACTGGGGCAAGCGATGTATTCGGCTTTGGAGATGCGGGCACCAACGGCTTGCAATATGTCGTATGCCACAGGTATCTCTTCGACAGGGTCCTCGGTCAACGACACGCGGATAGTGTCACCGATACCGTCGACCAGCAGCGCCCCGATGCCAGCAGCACTCTTCAATCGTCCCTGCATGGCGTCGCCTGCTTCGGTAACACCTAAATGGATAGGGTAGTCCATGCCAGCTTCCTGCATTTTCTCTACCAAGCGACGAGTGCTTTGAACCATCACCTTGACGTTGCTGGCTTTCATGGAGAACACCAACTGATGGTAGTCTTGTTCGCGACAAACCTGTGCAAACTCGATGGCACTTTGTGCCATCCCTTCGGGGGTGTTGCCATATCGGCTCATGATGCGTTCAGACAGCGACCCGTGGTTGGTGCCGATTCGCATGGCGGTATGATGTTGCTTGCAGATTTCAATCAGTCGCGACATCTTTTCGGCGATGCGTTTCAGTTCGTCGTTGTATTCTTCGTCGGTGAAGTTGACTTTTCCACGGTTGCGGTCGGTGTAGTTGCCAGGATTTACACGTACTTTCTCGACAATGGCGGCAGCGGTCTCGGCGGCAAGAGGCGAGAAATGTATGTCGGCCACCAACGGAACGAAGCAACCTCGACGGGCCAGCTCGTTTTTGATGTTGTACAGATTTTCGGCTGCCTTGACATCGGGTGCGGTGATGCGTACCATCTCACAACCAGCATCCACAAGCCGTAATGTCTGTTCCACGGTGGCTTGGGTGTCCATGGTGTCGGTGTTGGTCATCGACTGCACCACGATGGGGTTGCCGCCTCCTAACTGTATGTTGCCTATCTGTATGGCTCTGCTCTTGTACATGGTAAGGGGTTATTTGAAGTAGACTTCGGTGGCACCGACGCCGTATTTGGACATGGGTGCATCGAAGAAATGGATGTTGTCATAGAGTTTCAACTCTTTCATGATTTCGT
>CAJOQB010000241.1 GCA_905236405.1 uncultured Bacteroidales bacterium | reverse complement strand
TACGAGAGCGGTATCCGCCTCGACTATCTCACCAGCCTCAACAACCGCTATGAGGAATGGATTGAGCACTATGAACTGGGCAAGAAAATCATCATCGACATCGACGAATACAACTTCGCCGACAATCCCGAAGACCTGGGTCGTGTCATCAACATGATTGATGCCGAGTTCAACAGCCTTTTCGAACAACCCGAATCGCTATTCTCCCTCTCCTCCTCCGAAGAAACAGAAGAAGACGACGACACCCTAAACGAAGATTGAACATGAACATTCTTGGCATCATCCCTGCCCGCTACGCTTCGACCCGCTTCCCCGGCAAGCCCCTCGCCATGATTGGCGACAAACCCATGATACAATGGGTGTGGGAGGGTGTGAGCCGTATCGAAGAGTTAAGCCACGTGGTGGTCGCCACCGACGACGAGCGAATCTATCGTTGTGTTAAGGCTTTTGGCGGCAACGTGATGATGACAGGCACTCACCATCGCAGCGGTACAGACCGTTGTGGCGAGGTGTTGCAACGGATGGGCAGCGATGCCAACCAATATGATGTGGTAATCAACATCCAGGGCGACGAGCCTCGGGTAGCCGCCAGCCAGATAGCCACCTTGGCACATTGCTTCGACAATCCCGACATCGAGATTGCCACCCTGAAGAAACGCATCACCGACAGCGAATCTCTTTTTTCGCCCAACTGTGTCAAAGTGACCACCGACCTTCAGGGTAACGCCATCTGCTTCAGTCGCCATCCCATCCCCTATCTGCGGGGGGTGGAGCAGGCACAGTGGATGGATCGTTACGCCTATTTCAAACATATAGGGGTCTATGCCTTCCGCTTGTCGACATTGCAGCGGGTGATGACATTCTCCCCCACTCCCATCGAACAGGCCGAAAGCCTGGAACAGATGCGGTGGTTGGAAAACGGATTGAGAATTGCCGTTCGCGAGACCGACATCGAGAACATTGCCATCGACACGCCCGACGACCTGCAACACCTGCTTTCCAGCATGAAAACAAATAATGCCATTAACTGAAAACATAGAACAACATGAATATATCCGAACTCTTATCCGATTTTCTCAAACAAGGCAAATCTGTCGATATACCTGGCATTGGCAGCCTTAGTGCCAAACATGTGAAGGCTCATTACGATGCCGACTCCGCCACATTCTTTCCCTCGCAACAGCTGGTCGACTTCTCGCCGCTGATGAAAGGTGGCAACGAGTTTGTCCATTTCCTAGCCCAAAAGGACTGTGTGAGCGACGCCATCGGTGAACGCACATGGAATAACTATGTCGAGGCAATGAAACGGCAACTCGAGATCGACGGTATGCTGGAACTCAAAGGGCTGGGCACTGTCCGCAAAGGCGAGAACGGTCTGGAGTTCACCGCTGCCGAGGGTCTGAACGACGGCAATCCCTTGATGAAAGCAGTCAAAAACGTGAAGCAATACACGGCTGCCGTCAATCCTTTTGCCCGTTTCGAACACCTTCCCGAGCCCGAGCCTCAACCCATCGTTGAAGAAGAGCCGCCCGTGGAAGATACCCCCGTTGTGGTCGAAGAATCTGCTCCTGTCGAGGAACAGCCCGAACCTGTGCAAGAAGAGACACCAGCCGAAGAAATACCTGTTGAAGAGACTTCTGTCGAAGAAGTCCCTGTCGAAGAAGTCCCTGTCAAAGAGGCTCCCGTTGAGACAGAGGAAATACCCGACGAGACACCCAGTCCTGAGACCGATGCTCCCCACCCCTTCGACCAGTATATAGGCAACGACACCCCTACAGAGCCCGAGCAGCCTGCCGCTGAAACAGAACCCGAACCAGAGCCCGAGGTCGAACAGACATCCGACGAACCGCTCGACGGTCTCAAAGCCCTCGAGGAGCTGCAACAGACGGCACCCGTCGAGACAACTGAACAGCCTCGTCGCAAGGAGAAGAAAGAGAAGAAATGCAAAGAAGGCAAGAAGAAATGTCACGGTTGGATATGGATTCTCTTGCTGATTCTTGCCCTGCTGGCAGGTGCCGGTGTCTACTTGTGGAAGAGCGGACAACTCGACACCCTGATGAGCAGATTCAACAGCAACAAAGAGCAATCCAACATCGACATCGAGCAGATGGTGACCAACAGCGAAGGCAGTGAGACCAGCGCCACCGCCGTTGTCGACGACCCAGAGAGTGGTGAGGTCTATGGCGACAACACCGACCAAGAGACTCCCACCGAGGAGGAATCGACAGAGACTCCCGAGACCGAGCCATCCGCCACCACGTCGCAACAGAACAACACCACACAAGCAAGCGACCTCAGTCCCTATACCAACGTGTTCACCTTCTCGACCGATGGATTGGAGTTCACCGACGGTGAAGTGGGAAGCAACGTCGACGAAGTGATGGCCTTCATGGACAGCTACATCACCAACTTTGCTCTCAGCCGCCGCTACAGCACCGCTGTCGACCAACTGAAAGAGCAGGTCCGTCAATACGTCTCCGACGAGATGAACCACTCGCTGAAGGGCGAAGAAGGCTTCTTGGTTCAGAACTTGCTCCCCAACGAGGACTTTGTACGCAAACACAACATGGAGGCACTCAAGAACCGCAAAGCCAACCGTAGCCGCTGCATGGTTCAGACCAAGCTGATGGACAACAAACTGGCCGAGATACTTGAACAAGTGGTGGCCGACAACGACCTCCAACAGGATGCCGTCCGTGTGGCTGCTCCTCGTCCCGCCACCCCTGTCAGCACTGCCTCCTACAGTTCCCGTTCCAAGAAAGGCTACGACTGTATCGCCGGTTTCTTCGTCACCAAAGCCTACGCCGACCGTATGGCCACTAACCTGAAAAAGAAAGGCTGTGACGCCTACGTCATCGAAGTCAACCAAGGATATTATGTCAGCATGGGTAGTGCCGAAAGCCGCACCAAGGCCGAAGCCATGTATGCCCACATCAAAGAGTGGTACAAAGGCGACCTGACCATCAAGAAATTCTAATCACGCCATCTTCCGCTTATGGGTAAGAACAAACTACAGCGATTTGCCGAAAACCTCACCTTCCCCAACCTCTTCCAGGTTCCCTACGACGTGCTTGTCAACCAGGGGTTCGAATGGAGAGGTCGTTGGAACGAGTATTTCGGCAACAGCAACCCCATAACACTCGAACTGGGCTGCGGCAAGGGCGACTACACCATCGCGTTGGCACGCCTGCATCCCGACCGCAATTTTGTGGGTGTCGACATCAAAGGCGCCCGCCTGTGGCGTGGTGCCAAGACCAGCAACGAGGAACAGATGAAGAACGTGGCATTCCTTCGTACCAAGATAGAGTTGATAGACCGTATGTTTGCCGCCAACGAGGTGAGCGAGATATGGGTCACCTTCCCCGACCCGCAACCCAAGAAGCCCAACAAACGACTCACGTCGCAACGCTTCCTCGACACCTATCGCCACATCTTGGCACCCGACAGCATCATCCACCTCAAGACCGACAGCCAAGAGCTGCACGAATACACCCTCAACGAGGTCATCCCCCAAGGAAACCACTGTCTGCTGTTCCACACCGCCGACCTCTACAACGACCCTTACGAGGGCGAAGCCAAACTGGTACAAACATTCTACGAACAGATGTTTCTTGCCGAGGGCAAACCCATCACCTATCTCACTTTCCGTCTCGGCACGTCCGAAGAGGGTGCGACCCCTAATAATAAAAATAATAGAATCAATAATAATTAATAATCAAAATTCTTATCATTATGTCAGGACATAATAAATGGTCTAAGATCAAAAGAGCCAAAGGAGCCGCCGATGCAAAACGCTCCAAACAGTATTCCAAGATTTTGAAAGAAGTGGCAGTAGCCGTTCGTGAAGGCGGTCCCGATCCTGATGGCAACCCCCGTCTGCGTCTGTTGATTCAGAACGCACGTGGCTGCAACATGCCCAAAGACACCCTCAACCGTGCCATCTCCAAAGCCTCCGACAAGGATGCTGCAGCCATGATGGAGCTCACCTTCGAGTGCCACGCTCCCCACGGCATTGCCCTCTTCATTGAATGTCTCTCGGACAACAACATGCGTACTGTCGCCAATGTGCGCAGCATCATGAACAAGTTTGGCGGCACCATGGACCAGAACGGCAGCCTCAGCTTCCTCTTCACCCGCAAGGGTGTCTTCGTCATCCCCCGTGCCAATGTCACCATGGACATCGACGAACTGGAGATGACCCTTATCGACGGCGGTCTCGACGAGATGGAGGTCGACGACGAGTACATCACTCTCTACACCGCCTACGAGGACTTCGGCAACATGGTCAAGATGCTCGACGAACTGAAGATCGAGTGCGAGAGCGCCGAGTTGCAACGCATCCCCAACGCCACCCGTTCCCTCGACGAGGACAACACCCGCAAGGTACTCAAGGTCATTGAGATGCTCGAAGAGGACGACGATGTCACCAACGTGTTCCACGATTTGGAGATTCCCGACGATTTCGAGGAATAACCCCCTTGCTGTGATACACAAGAAGAGAGACCCTCTTCTTCTTCCGCCGACGACCGCTCCCAACGAACGGTCGTCGGCATTATAAAACCCACTCCTTATGAAACTCTTTCTTGTCCCCACACCTGTGGGCAACTTGGCTGACATGACCTATCGCGCCGTCGAGGTGCTTCGTCAGGTCGACCTCATCCTCGCCGAAGACACCCGCACCTCCGGCAAACTGATGCAGCACTATGGCATCACCACCCCCATGCAGTCCTACCATATCTTCAACGAACACCAAACGCTCCACACCGTCATCGACCGTCTGATGGCAGGACAGACGCTGGCACTTGTCACCGACGCAGGCACCCCCGGCATCAGCGACCCCGGCTTCCTGTTGGTACGCGAAGCGGTGCGACAAGGCATCGAGGTCGAGACACTCCCCGGCCCCACCGCCTTCGTCCCCGCCTTGGTCAACTCGGGATTGCCCTGCGACCAATTCACCTTCATCGGCTTCCTGCCCCACAAGAAAGGACGGCAGACCGCCCTGCGGGCGTTGGCCGACGAGCGTCGCACCTTCATCCTTTACGAGAGCCCCTTCCGATTGGTCAAGACCCTGGAGCAACTCATTGAAGTGCTGGGCGAAGAGCGTCAAGCCTGTGTCAGCCGCGAAATCAGCAAATTGCACGAAGAGAACGCCCGTGGCACACTCCGCGAGCTCCACACCCATTTCAGTCAAGGCGAGGTGAAAGGCGAGATAGTGATGGTGGTGGCGGGCAGCGATATGTGACATCTTGGCAGAACACACCACCGTGGCACAGCATTCGATAGCCACATTTTCACTTTTGTCAATGCAAACGAACAAATATAATATAACATGAAAGGCAATATCAACGTACAGACGGAGAACATCTTTCCCGTTATCAAGAAATTCCTTTATTCCGATCAGGAGATTTTTTTGCGTGAAATAGTGTCGAATGCCATCGATGCCACCCAGAAACTGAAGACCCTCTCTTCCATGGGCAAGGTGGAAGGCGACTTGGGCGACCTCACCGTCGATGTGGTGGTCGACAAGAAGACCCTCACCATCAAAGACCGTGGCATCGGCATGACCGCCGAAGAGGTGGAGAAATACATCACCCAGATTGCTTTCTCGGGTGCCGAGGAGTTTCTGGCAAAATACAAAGACAAAGGAGAGAACCTTATCGGCCATTTCGGCTTGGGATTCTACAGTGCCTTTATGGTGAGTGACAAAGTGGAAATCATCACCAAATCCTTCAGCGGTGCCCCTGCCGTCCACTGGGTTTGCGACGGATCGCCCGAATACACCATGGAGGAGTGCGACCGAACCGACCGCGGCACCGATATCATCCTACATATCAGCGACGAGAGCAAGGAGTTCCTCGACGAACACCGTATCGTCGAACTGCTCAAGAAATACTGTCGTTTCATGCCCGTGGCCATCCGTTGCGGCGAAGAGAGCGACTGGGTGGACAGCGAGACCGAAAAAGACAAGGACGGCAATCCCAAACGTGTCGAAGTCAAGAAACCCCGCATCATCAACAACACCGAACCTGCATGGACCAAACGTCCCGCCGACCTTACTGACGATGACTACAAGAAGTTCTACCACGAGCTCTACCCCATGAATTTCGAAGATCCCCTCTTCCAAATTCACCTCAACGTCGACTATCCCTTCAACCTCACAGGCATCCTCTATTTCCCCAAGGTGCGTAAGACCATCGACCCCAATCGTAACAAGATACAACTCTACTGCAACCAAGTCTTCGTCACCGACAGCGTCGAAGGCGTAGTGCCCGACTACTTGATGCTCCTCCACGGCGTGCTCGACTCGCCCGACATCCCCCTCAACGTGTCGCGTAGCTATCTGCAGAGCGACCAGCAGGTGAAAAAAATCTCGCAACATATCAGCAAGAAGGTAGCCGACAAACTCGAGCAGATGTTCAAGGACGACCGCAAAGACTTCGAGAACAAATGGGACGACATCCAGATATTCATCCAATACGGTATGCTCACCGACGAGAAGTTCTGCGAACGTGCCATGAAGTTCGCCCTCCTCAAGAACACCGAGGGCCAGTTCTTCAGCCTGAAAGACTACCGCGAGAAGATTGCCCCACTGCAGACCGACAAGGACAAGAACGTCATCTACCTCTATGCCACCGACGCCACCGAGCAACACGCCTACATCGCCAAAGCCAAGGAGAAAGGGTATGATGTTCTCGTTATGGACAGCCCCCTCAACAGCCACTTCCTCAACTTGCTGGAGCAGAAAATCGACAAAGCACGCTTTGTCCGTGTCGACGCCGACGTAGTCGAGAAACTCATTGCCCACGAGGACTCCATCCCCTCCAAGATGAGCAAGGAAGACCAAGACAAGCTGAAACCCATCATCGAAGCCGAGCTCGACACCAAGAAGTACACCGTCATGATGGAAAGCCTCGAGAGCAGCGACCAGCCCATGACCATCACCCAAAACGAGTTCATGCGTCGTTACAAGGAGATGAGCGAGACCAGCGGCGGCATGAGTTTCTATGGCGACCTGCCCGAGAGTTACAACCTCGTGGTCAACGTCAACCACCCCCTTATCGAGCAAATCCTCAACGACAGCGACACCGACCATCAGAAACAACTCGTGCATCAGCTCACCGACCTCGCTTTGCTCAGCAACGGACTGCTGAAAGGCGAAGCCCTCACCAACTTCATCCAACGCAGCGTCGACATCATCAAATAACCCTTTTTCATTTCATGACAACACGGACGACCAAGGCACCCTTCGATCGTCCGTTTTTTTTTGCCACCGTTGTCACCCTATCTTGTTGACCAAATAGTGTTAACACACTTAAGGAATGTTAATCTTTTTCGAAAAAAATTGGCAGGTTAAAAATAATGTGTACTTTTGCACCTCAAAATATAACATAAAACGACAGTAACAATGAAACAGAAAAGACTCCTCACGACAGCTTTGGTTCTCGTAGCATTGTTGTATACAGGTGTAAACAAATCTTTTGCAGGTCCCGTGGATCTTAAGACCGCCCGTCAGGTAGCCGCCTACTATATGGGTGTGCAGACAGGCCAAAAATCGATGACAGCCGACGACGTCAACCTCGTCTACACCATCGACAACACCCTTCAGGAGATTCCCGCCCTCTATTTCTTCAACACCAACAACGGCGGTTTCATCATCATCTCCGGCTCCGACTGCATGGAGCCCGTCATCGCCTATTCCACCGAAGGCACCATCGACGCCTCGCGTCCCCTGCCCCCTGCCATGCAGTGGTTTCTGAACGACTATACCCGTTTTATCGTCGACGCACAGAACAGCAAAGCCACCCCTTCGGCTCCCATCCGAGCCACTTGGGACGAGGTGCTGAACGAGACCATCGCCG
>CAJOQB010000240.1 GCA_905236405.1 uncultured Bacteroidales bacterium | reverse complement strand
GTCTTTTGCCTCCAGCGGGTTGGCAAGGGCCATCATGTTGCCGGCGCTCTTGCTCCAGCCCAGCGGCACGCGCACCATAGCGCTGCGGTTGCGGTCGCCCCAGCAGATGTTCGTGGGGGCCTCCTGGTGCGGCACCAGGCGGAAGTAGCTGGTGGGGTTGGTGTTGCCGAAGGCGGTGAGGGAACCTGCTAGCGACAGTATGCCCGCCATGGTCTTCATGGCCGTCTCGCTCAGGCCGTCGGCGCCCACGTACATGTTCTTGCCGTCCTTGCTCACGCGGGTGTGCACATGCATTCCGCTGCCGGCCTTGCCGACGGTAATCTTCGGGGCGAAGGTGACGGTGATGCCGTACTTGTAGCCCAGCTCGCGCATCATCCACTTGGCTATCACCAGCTGGTCGGCGGCGCGCTCAAGCTGTGTGGGCAGGAACTCAATCTCGTTCTGCTCGTACATCATTTCGCCATGGGTGAAGTTGCCCACCTCGCTGTGGCCGTACTTGATCTCGCCGCCGGCGGCAGCAATCATACGCATGGCCTCGGTGCGGAACTCCTCGAACTTGCAGAAGGGCATGCTCACATGGTAGCCGTGCTGGTCCTCAGGCATGTAGTCATCCTCCTTGGGAGCTATGACGTAGTATTCCAGCTCACCCATCACCTCGAACTCCATGCCGCCTGTGGCCTCGCGGAAGGCGCGTCCGGCCTTCTGCAGCGTGTATTCGGGGGCCATGGCGAAGGGCTCGCCGTCCTTGGTGTAGAACGAGCACAGCAGGTCGAGCGTGGGTACCTCGGTGAAGGGGTCGAGGAAAGCCGTGCGGAAGCGCGGTATGACATAGAGGTCCGAGTTGCCGGCCTCGATGTAGGGGAACAGCGAGCTGCCGTCCACGCGTTCGCCGCTGGTTAGCACCTCGTCGGCGTGCTCCAGGCTCTGGATGACGAAATTGAGCGTGTGCAGACGCCCGTCGTCAGCCATGTAGCGGAAGTTGATCATCTCTATCTGGAATTCCTCGATGATCTTGAGGATATCTTGTTTGGTGAACTCGGCCTGCGGTTTCTGCAGGAAAGCCACCAGTGGATTGGGGTTGAACTTCAGTTGTTCTTGTGTCATATATGGTGTTGTTTTTATGTGTTTGTTTGTTTCTTTATAGGGTCTTTAAGGTCTTTAGGGTCTTTAAGGTCCTTAGGGTCTTTAAGGTCCTTAAGGTCCTTAAGGTCTTTAAGGTCTTTGGAGACTCTAGGGGGCTTCTTAGTAGCCTCTGTTTTCTTTTCTTATTCGGGTCATTCGCTCTGAAAAGCCTCCGCCTTCGGCAAAGTCGCGACCTAAGCGCTCCAATTGTTTAAAAAGCAGATAATCGGCTTGGTGTATAAGGATTATGGCCATGTTGGCAATTGTCTCTGGCGGTCTTGAGGCACAGAGGTTCATGAAGAATGAGGCATCATTATGCTCTCTGCCTAACTGTCGCATAGCTTCCCATTCTGTCGAGCCTTCTTCCCATTGCCTGTGGCCACGTGTTTTCAGGTAGTCTTGGTAGTCTTCGAGCAGTTCCTGTAGGCTTGCCTTGGCAACGTTCACCAACTTAATCTCTGTCTTGGCCGACGTTGATGATGCCGCACAGCCCTCTATGATATTCTGCTTTCCCGACCGTGCCGCTTGCACCATCTGATCTACTGTCCGGTCTCCCTTCTGCAGATATTTCTGGCAGAAGTAGTAGGTCATTTCGTAGATAACCTCCGTCTTTTGATAGGATAGCAGCTTGCGATAGTTGCCGCTTGGCCGGATTAGTTTCTCCATAATGTGATTATACTGGTTCTTTTAAAGGTTTAAGGTCATTAAGGTCATTAAGGTCATTAAAGTCCTTAAGGACCTTAGTTTGTAAAGGAATAAACGACTGTTTTTATTTTTTATTGTGTGTTTTTGTGGGAAAAACAGTCAGGGGCTCCCGATTGGGAGCCCCTGACTCAAATTAGAGTGTTACTCTATCGCTTAGCGCATCACGATGACGCGTTTGGCGGAGGCGTTGCCGACGCGCACAAGGTACACACCAGTCTGCTCCATGGGTATCTCCATGGTCTCGGTGGCGTTGAGCTTGGTGGCGATGGTGCGGCCATTGAGGTCGTAGATGTAGATGTTCTGGCCCTCGGCACCCTTCACGTAGATGGTGCTGTTGGCGCTGAAGATGCTGACACTGCTCAGCTCGGCGTCCTCGATACCAACGGTGGAGCGGAAGTTAGCAGTAATCTCGATGTTGGCGTTCACCGTGAAGGTGATGGTGGCAGTGGTGTCACCGGTGCTCCAGTTCACGAAGGCGAAGCCGGGGAGTGCGGTGGCGGTGAGGGTCACCTGAGAACCAGCGGCAACAGGAGCCATCGGGATGCCAGTGACGGTACCCATAGTGGCGTCGTAGTTGACAGTCACAGTGTAGGTCTCGCCGACCTGGTCAGCCTCGAAGTTGGCGGTGATGTCGATGTTGCTGTTCACGGTGAGGATGATGGTACGCGTGGTGTCACCGGTGCTCCAGTTCATGAAGTGGTAACCAGTGAGCGGGTTGGCGGTGAGGGTCACCTGAGAACCAGCGGCCACAGGACCAGTGGGAATGCCAGTGACGTTACCCATCGTGGCGTCGTAGTGGACGGTCACGGTGTAGGTATCACCAGGTGCGTCGGCTGCGAAGGTGGCAGTCAGCGATGTGTTGGCGGTCACTGTGAAGGTGTAGGGGTTGGCGGTGCTCACCTGGGTGCTGCCGTTCATCCAAGCCACGAAGTGGTAACCACTGTTGGCGGTGGCGGTAGCAGTGAAGCTGGCGTTGGCGAGAACGGTCTGAGTGCCGGTGGGAGACACGGTACCCATGGTGGCGTTGGCGCTGGCCAGGGTGACGGTGAAGCTGTCGATGATGATGATATCACCGCTGTCGGTGGTGAAGTAGGCAGGAACGCTCCAGACAGAGTCGTCGGCGCAGCTGGCGTGGACCTGGAACTCATAGGTAGTCATGGGCTGGAGGCCGGAGACTGCGTAGCTGTTGTTGGTCACGTTAACCTCGGTCCAAGGATCGGCGGTGGGCGTAGTGATGACGATGTCGTCAATGTCGAGGTAGAACATGTCGGTGCAGTTGAAGTGGCGGATGGCCACATAACCGGTCTGGCCAGCGTAGGCGCTCAGGTCAACAGTAATCTGGACCCAGGTACCCTGGACTTTGGCACCGGGAGTTGCGCCGGTGTCGCTCATCGTCCATTCCTGGATGGTGGTGAAGTCAGCAGCGCTGGTGTTGCCAGTGGTGGAGACAGCCACGCCGAAGTGCTCGCCAGCCCAGCTTGCATCCTGAGCGGCAGCCCAGAAGCTGATGCTGCCACCGAGGGCCACCTGCGGAGAGACGAGGTAGTTGTCGGGGGTCAATGCTTCGCCGTCAAAGTAACTATGCGAGAGAACCATGTCGACGGAACCGTTGTGGCCGTAACCAGAACCCATATGGGTAGTGGCGAGCTCCCAAGTGTCACCGTCGCCGTCGGCGTCGATGGTGGTCCAGCCGTTCATGCTGCTGCTTTCAAAGTCTTCGTTGATTCCGCTAGCGACGCGGTAACGCAGAGTGTAGTTGCTGGCACCGTTCCAGTTCAGGGTGGCTGTGCTGGAGGTGACGTTCTCGGCATTCAGGCCGAAGGGCAGCGGGCACTCCTCAAGGGTGGTGAAGGTGACGTTGCGCCAGGAGCTCATGCCGTCGGCACCGCAGTTGGTGCTCACAGACACGGTGTAGGTGCTGTCGGAAGCAAGACCGGTGAGGTTGTAGTTGGTAGTGGTGACGGGGATGGCATTGGCGGTGTCGCCGTTGACCATAACCATCCATGCACTGCCGATGGTGTCAACCCAGCTCACCTGGGCGCTGTGGTTGCTGGCCGCGACCTCGAGGTTGCTGACGGGCGAGCAGTTGAGGTTGCCGGGGGTGAAGTTGAAGGTCATCTTGGGCAGGAAGTTGCGCTGGTCAATGCTGCTGCCGTAGCCGCCGACAGAGGCACCGCTGGCGGTCACACCGTACCAGCTGCAGCTCACGTAGCTACCAGAAACAGTCTGGTTGAAGGCAATCATCAGGTTGCCGCCCATGTACATGAAGGGAGTGGTCAGCGCGACAACCATCTGGTTGTTGACGATAGAGAGGCTACCGCTGTAGACCTGGGTCATGGTGGTCACGTTGGCCATGGAGCTGACGGTGCTGTCAGTGGTCTCGGCCATGTAGACCTGGAAGGAAGCTGCACCCCAGTTGATGTTGGCGTTGCTGGCATAGAAGGTCAGCTGGCTGATTTCGCCAGACTCCATGCCGGTCAGGTTAGCAGCGGGGATGATGAAGGTGCTCTTGGTGATGTCATCAACCCACGTTCCGTATATAGGCACGTAGCTGTTTGTTGTGGTGCCGTCGTTCACGGTCAGCATGTAGGCGTTGGTCGGGACGAAGGTGACGTTGCTGCTCCAGGCGCTGTAGCCGTCTTCGGCAGCAGTGCAGTTGGTGCGCACGGCAACCTTGTAGGTCTCTTCGGCAGTGAGGCCGGTGAGGTCATAGGAGGTCGAGTCTGTGGCATCGTAATAGGTGGTATCGGTGTCATGGATCAGGCGGACCTGCCATGCAGAGCCGATATTGTCAACCCAAGTCACAGTGGCCACGGAGCCGTTGCCGGGAGTGAGGCTGACAGCAACGCCGGTGGGGGCGATGCAGGCAATGCCGGTGGTGAAGCTGATGGTTCTCAGCGGGCTCTCTTCTCCGTCGCAGACAGCGCGGACGCCGTAGATGTAATGTGTCTCGGGATCAAGACCGGTAATGTCGACAGTATTGTCGGTGACATTGACAACCAGAGTGGTGTCGGTGCTGGTGATGGCATACACATTGTATGATGCAGCATCGCCAACCCAGTTGATGGTGGCGGTGTGGCCGCCGATGTTGGTGACGCTCAGGTTGCTGGCGGGTATGCAGGTGGGAACCTCCTCAACATAAATCTCGTCGAGGTAGATGTAAGCATCGCCAGAGCCATAGTTGCTGGTGCCCTTGAAGTAGAAGATTACATCTTCGTCAACCAGCGAGTCGGGAAGAACGATCTCGGCAAGAGTCCAGCTGCTTACACCGGTAAGGTTGTTGGCAAGAGTGGTGCGCTCGGTGGTGCCGGCTATGCCAACCATGACGGTGAAGTTGCCGCCGGTGGGGTTCTTGTACCAGAAGCTCAGCTGGGCCTCCTCGGTGATGGTGATGGTGGGTGTGGCCAAGACGTTGGTGTTGCCAGTGGAGTTCATGTAGCTGTCGAAGCGGAGACCACGACCGTCGTGACCGGTGGCGTAGCTGGTCCACTTATAGCTGGCGGAAGTGGTGGTACCCTCGCTGTTGTCCCAGCACGTGGGGATGCCGGAGGTGAGGCCGTCGAAGTTCTCGCTGAACGGCATGGTGACAGTGGCGCATGCAGTAGTGAAGTTGATGGGTCTCATCAGGCTTTCGATTCCGCTGCAGACTGCACGTACACCATAGGTGTAGTTGGTCATGGGAGTGAGCTCGCCGAACACGTAGAAGGTATCGGTGGTGTTGGCAACCAGAGTGGTGTCATCGCCAAGGGCATAGATGTTATAGCTGCCAGCCTCGCTTGTCCAGTAGATGGTGGCGCTGTCGGCAGTGATGTCGGTGACGGCAAGGCCGCTCACGGGTAAGCAGTCGGGTGCATCGCCAGGAGTGTATCCAAATGTGGTCTTGGGCAGGAAGTTCTGCTGGCTCACGCTGCTGCCGTAGCCGCCCATGGAAGCGCCGGTGGCGCTGACGCCGTACCAGTTACAAGAGCTCCAGGTACCGGAAGTGGGCTCCTCGAAGGCAATCATCAGGTTGCCACCCATGTACAGGAAAGGATTGGTGAACGTGACAACCATCTGGTTGTTGCTGATGCTGAGGCTGCCGCTGTACACCGTCTCCATGTCGCTAACGTTGGTGAGGGTATTCACAGTGGTGGCATCGGTCGTGCTCAGGTAAACCTGGAAGGAAGCTGCACCCCAGCTGACGTCTAACTCGCTGGCATAGAAGGTCATGCTGTTGATTAAGCCATAGGCCATCGGGGTCAGATTCTCGGCGGGGACGATGAAGCGGCTATGGATGTTGTTGTCAACCCAAGTACCATATATGGGCACGTACCCGTTAGTGTTGGTGCCATCGGCCACAGTGATGAGGTAGGCATTGGTAGGCACAAAGGTCTTGGCATCGCTCCAGGGGCTGTAGCCTTCATTGATATCCTCGCAGTTGGCGCGCACCATGGCGGTGTAGGTCTCCTCAGCGGTGAGGGTGTCGAAGGTGTAGCCGGTGGTGTCGGTGACATCGATGTAGCTGGTGTCGGTGCCGTGGATGAGGGCAATCTGCCAACCGGTGGCGATAGTGTCGGTCCAGGTCACGACGGCCATGTTGCCGCTACCGGGGACGATGTTGGCGACAAAGTTTGCGGGAGTCTGGCAAGCCAGCGGGGTGGTGAAGCTGACGACGCCGCTGGTGGTGCTGTTCTCGCCACCGCAAATGGCGGTCACGCGCACATTATAGGTGGTGACGGGGTCGAGGTTGGTCAGCGTGATGGTGGTGTCGGAGGCAGTCTCTTCAATCCACACGGAGTCGGAGGCCTCTTTGTACTCAACCAGGTAGCTGTCGCTCTCACCTTCCCATGTGATGGTGGCTTCGTGAGCGAGCACGGTGTTCTCGAGAACGGTCACCATGGTGGCGGGCATACAGTCGGGCAGTTCGCCTTTCAGGATGCGGATGCAGTTCTTCGAGCTTTCCGTTGAGCTGCTGTAGCTCGAGGGATCCAAAGCGTTGTAGTTGGTTCCGTCGCTGCGGACATAGATGGCCTGGTTTGTGGCGTTGTAGGTCTTGAAGTAGGTGGTGGATGTGTAGGAACCAGTGTTGTCGTCGATGACAAGGACCACATTGCTCGTGCCGTTATAGATGAACGGGACGGTGAATTGGATGGTGGTCCAAGTGTTGGCGGTGAAGCTCACGCTGCCGCTGAACACCAGGTCGCCGCCGCTGACGGGTATGAAGCTGGTGATAACGCTGTCGGCGGTGCTCACCATATAGACATCGATGTTACGCGTCTGGTTGCCCTCGCACATGAAGTCGACGCTCATGATAGAGCCGGCGGCGCCAAGTTCGGCAGTGGTGTAGAGCTGCTGCGTAAGGGCGTATTTATAGTAGCAGTTGGTGGGCAGGTTGCTGTTGTGGGTCTCGGCGGTGCCGATGACCGTCTTGGTGGTGGGCTCGAAGCTCAGGGCGCTGGTCCAGGGGCTCACGTCGTCGCCGCAGTTGGCGCGCACCATGATGGTGTAGGTGGTCTCCGGGGTCAGGGTGTCGAAGGTGATGGAGGTCTCTGTCACGTCGATAAGGTCGAGGGTATCGCCGTTCAGGGCAACCTGCCAAGCGCTGGCGAGGCTGTCAACCCAAGTGATGGTGGCCGAGGTGGGGTCGCTCGGATCGAGGACGGCGGTCAGCTCAACGGGAACGCGGCAGGCCAACGGAGTGGTGAAGCTCTTGCCGTTGGCGGGAGTCCACAGGCTGTAGCCGTCATCGCTGCCACAGTTGGCACGCACCTGGAAGCGGTAGTTGGTGTTGGGGAGGAGGTTCTCAAAAGAATAAGCGGTGTCATAAACCTGTATGGCGTCGCTGGTGTCGTTGCCGGTCCAGTAGCGGAGCTCCCAGGCCGAGGCGTTGTGGTCAACCCAAGACACGTCGACAGTGCTGTACACGCTGGTGAGAGCATAGTTCACGCTGGTGGGGACAGGGCAGGCAACAGTGGTGGTGGCGTTGATAAAGCGAATGGTGGAGGAACCATCGGCGCCGCAGTTGGCAGCTACGCCGAAGCGATAGGTGGTATCAGGATCGAGGTTGCTGATGGTGTAGGTGGTGTCGCTGGTGTTGGTAAGAAGGACGGTGTCGAGAATGGAGTCATAGACGGCACTAGGGGTGATCTGGTAGATGTCATAGGAACCGGTGTTGTTGGTGTCAACCCAACTGAGGGTGGCGGTGTGGCCGGCAGTCTCGACCACACGAAGGAGTCTCACAGGATTGCAGCTGACTTCGCCGACGGGTTCAATGTCAATCTGGATGTTGGCGCGGTTGGCGCTCGTGTATTTGTTGCCACTGTAGGAACCCAGGTTGTACGGGTCGGGGTTTGCGCTGTCGCTGTGGAAGGTGACAACGCGGTCGGTGGCTTCTGTGTAGTTGAAGTAGAGGGTAGAATAGCCGGAGGTGTACTCGTGCATGGCGACCATCAGGTTGCTGGAGCCGTCGTACTCGAAGGGCTGGTCTAACTGAATCTCCACCCATCCTGAGGCGAAGGTCACTGAACCGGTGTACACGATGTCCGAAGCGGATACGGGCTCATAGTCTGTGGTGCCTGAGAATGTCGACCTTGTCACGTTTTTCATGTACAACGTGATGTTGTTGGTCTGCGTTCCCGAGGAGAGATAGAATCTGACAGCGGTGATGTTGCCGTCTGTTCCGATTTCGCTGGCAAGGTAGATCTGCTCCACGAATGAGTAGCCCCACAAAGAGTTGAATGGGGTAACATACGTGGTCGAAGTTCCCTCGCCAATTGTCACAGTCTCCTGTGCTTGCGATGCGAACGGTAGCATTAGTACCGCCAGCATCAAAGTTCGTAGAAACTTTTGCATGATGTTTTGTTTTTTGGTTAATAAATGATGTTTGTTAAACGTTAATTTTTCTGTTTTATTTATTTTGTTATTTTGTCTCTGTCGCTTGATGTTCCGGTTCCTGCCGGCAGTCCCAAAAAGCAACGATATGTATTGTGTCTTCGTTTATGAGGTAGACCATCTTACTTAATCCATCAATGACGACGCTTCGATACTCCTCTTGTCTATTGGAAAATAGTGAATCAATGGCACCAAGGTTGGGATATTCGTTAATCAATTGGGTGGTCTGTTCAACTTCATTTAAAAACTGCTTCATCCGATCATATCCGAAATACTCAAAAACGTAGTCGGCGATGTGGTCTTTCTGCTCTTCCGCCTTGTTGTGCCACACTATCCTCATACTGTCTCTGGTATTCTGTGTTCGGCTTTCTTCATGCGGGCAAGCTTTTCTCTCTGTCTGCGCATCACTTCATCGTGTGGGATACCTTTGCCTGCTGCAATCTCTGCTTCGGCCTCGTCGAGCATGGCGTTGATTTCCTCCATGGTATAACGCTTGGGCTGTGGGGCGTCGGCGCGGTCGGCATGCTCGATGAGGTGGTTGGCCACCCATCGCATATTGTTCGGCGTAAGCGTCCCATAGAGATACTCAAGCAATCCTTGTAGTGCAGCGGTGCTCATAATTATCTATCGTTCTTATAATATGTACATTATACAATTTTCCCTTTACCCTTTGCGGGTTTTATTCAATTGCAAAGGTAGCAATATTTTTCATACCGTGGTAACTTTTTTTATTTTTTAACACTCGGTTGTTGATTAAAAGTTTCAACACCAGCACAAACCAATTTTTCCACGCTCTCTCCGCCTCCCCTCCGTACCCGCTCCGTATCCGCTCCGACTAAAAACCGTAGAACAACCGTAGAACAGTCGGAGCGGATACGGAGGGGGTACGGAGGGGGTGCGTTTTTTTTTATTGCCATTATGTTTTTTTTCGTATCTTTGCATCCGCAAATGTGGATAGATTTGTAATGATTGCAACCACTTGAAAAAATGCTAAAGCGTTGTTCATCTGTGACTTCATTCCCAAATCTGTTACATTTAAAATGATGTTTAACAACAAAAAAATGTAACAAAATGAGCTATTTTTTCACTTCTGAAAGTGTCAGTGAGGGCCATCCCGACAAAGTGGCCGACCAAATCAGCGATGCACTCCTCGACGAGTTCCTCCGCCGCGACCCCGAGAGCCATGTGGCCTGCGAGACGCTGGTAACCACCGGTTTGGCTGTCGTCAGCGGCGAGGTGACCACCGGCGGCTGGGTCGACGTGCAGGGCACCGTGCGCGATGTCATACGCCAGATTGGCTATACCAAGGGCGAGTACAAGTTCGAGGCCGAGAGCTGCGGCGTGCTCAGCGCCATCCATGAGCAGAGCGCCGATATCAATATG
>CAJOQB010000239.1 GCA_905236405.1 uncultured Bacteroidales bacterium | reverse complement strand
GGTCACTCTCGATCCACTGAGGTCGCGTTCGTTGTCGTCCTTGTTTGAACGCACCTGGAAGGCTTGACCTTTGTCCAAGGTGATGGTGAAGGGTCGGTCGGCGGGATGTCCTCCCAAGGTGGTCGTGGTGGGCGTGATGTCAATAGTCGTGCCGTCTTGGGTAGCCACAATCAAGAAGGCGCTGGTCTGGTTTTCCTTTTGGTAGGGGAAGTTGGACGTGACATTTGACTGGTCATAGGTTTGAATGATGTAATCGTCAGACAAACTCTGCGTTGGCAACACGAAGGATGCGTCGAAAGAGAGGTAGGCGATGTTGGTGCAGAAGACCGAAATAGTGTCGTCGCTGATGACCTGAAGGCCTTTGTTCAGCACTTGCTCTGAGGTGCCGTCGATGTAGGCCTCGCTCTCGGGGATGTCAATGGTCGTGATGCTGTTGGCGTTGGCCGTGAAGGAGGTCGACCAACCAGTCTGAGGATTGCTGATGGTGCCGCTGCAGTCGCGTTTGGCGCTGATGAGCAGTTGGGTGAGGATCCAGTTTCCATTGTTGGGAGCGGCGGTGTGGTGTTTGTGGCCGTTGCTCATGAAGGAGACCCAAAACTCAGTGCCTTGCGTCGAGGTGTCTTGTGCAAATGATGGGGAGGTGGCAGAGAATAAAACCGCGAATAACAGGAGGGTAGAATAAAAGCGTTTCATGACTTGTAATTGTTTTAGTTTGTATTTATGCCGCTAAAATACTAAAAATTCCGTTTAAATAACATTTTTAATGAGAAATAATGACTTTTTTTGTCATAGTGACGTTTTTGCATGTGGCCACGAACAGGTAGAGGCCTTCTGCCCTTGAATCGCTTCGGTATGGCAATGTAAAGCTGTCAGTCTCACTGACAAACTGGATTTGGTCGGTGAGCCGTCCGTGCATGTCGTAGACTTTGAGGTCGACGGGGCCGGTGAGGTGCTCGAAATGCAGATACATCTCCCCGTTGTTGGGGTTGGGCGTGACATTAAAAGCCCCCGAGACCCCTGAGACTGTCGAAGGATTGTCCTCGTCGATGCCATAGAACGAGCAGATGAACCAATATCGGCGCTCAATACCCTCGGGATGGCAATCGTTGTAGACCATAGCTTTGAGCCATACGGTGTCTTCCACGCGGTTTAGCACATATACTTTGCATCGCTTCGCCTTGTCTCCCAAAGGCTCCAACACCCAGGTGGCCTCTTCGTTTTCCAGGCTCCAAACCACGGTGTCCCAGTGGCATGCAGGGTTGAGGTCCCACAGCACGAAGTCGTAGTCGTTGATTTGGAACTCTGTGGCGGTGGTCACCCAATGGGGCGCGGTATTGGCGGTGTCGGCGGGGTAGATGTCAGTGGGGTTGGGAGTGTACTCAAGTTCGAGGTCGAGATGGTAGAGGTTGTAGCACCCCGAGGCGTTGAGCAGCGTATCGGTGTAAAATCCCGAGGTCGTGTAGAGGTTGCCGTTCCATTCAAATTCATCGCAGTGTCCGCTTTCGGTCTGCACGCCTTCGTCGGTGATTGCACCCACGGTAAGGCTCAGGGTGACGACACTCTCGCAGCCGTTCTCGTTGGTGATGGTGTAGGCATCGTTGTAGTGCCCAGGCTCGTCATAATAAAGGTTGAAGCCGTTTTCGGTGTAGGTGCCGGGACCGCTGAAGCACACTTCGTCGCTGTATTCTTGGTCGGGGTCGCTGCGCGTGTCGATATAGAAAACGGTGGTCGTCGAAGAGGCGCTAAGGCAGGGGTTCTCCTGCGTGGTGATGGTAAACGACACCTCGTAGATGCGATGTTCGGGGTAGGTGTGGACGAAATTGGCCTCAGTGTTGGTGGTGCCATCTCCCAAGTCCCAAAAAAGTTCATAGTTGCTGTAGTTGATATTGGCTTCGAAGCTCATGGGACTCATGGTGCAGTTGACGATGGTGTCGCCGTGGTTCACCACCACGTCGTCGATGATGAGGGTGGTGGAGAGGTCGGCGGCTTTGGACCCCACCATGTAAGCATAGCCTCTTGCATTGCCGAAGCCGTAAACATGGGCGTTGAAGCCGTTGGGACAATTCAAATGATGGACACCGTGGTTGAGTCTCTTCCTGTAGAAGCTGTATTCACCGTTGCCCGCTACGGTCTCAAACTGGTTGGATGCGAGCAGTTCGCCATCCAAGTACACTTGCCCAACGTCTTGGGTCTCCACGATGATGTTGACATAGTGGTTGTTGATGTTCACATTGTTGTGCTCGTAATTGAAAGTGGAGAAGGTGATTTCGTCGATGCGCTGCTCGATGGGGGCAATCCACAACATCGAGGGGGCGCCGTTGCCGTTGCCGTTCGAGCTGGTGTTGTAGAGATAGACGGCACAACTCTGTGTGGCTTCAAGGTAACACGACTTGTCGGAACTGGTCAGCTTGAAGCTGTACGACTCATACGCATCCAAGGTGCAGAGCAAGGTGCCATTTCTTCGGATTTCGTTGCCGTCGTTGGCTGAGGTGATTTTCACATAGTCTTCACTGCGGTCAAGCGAGGAAGTCACCACGAACTTCTTACCCCATGAATGCAGCGGCATGGCTTGCTCGAAGATGCAGTCGGAGTCGCTGGCGGCGCTGTTGGGGACCAGTGTGAGGTTGTTGCCATTGAATACGGCGATGCGCTTGCAGTTGCGTGCTGTGACACGGGTGCCGCTGAGGTCGCGGCTGCCAAACATGTCTTTGTTGGAACGCACCTGATAGACTTGCCCCTTGTTCAGAGTGATGGTGAATTCTTCATGGGCTGCCTGGCCTCCCAAGGTCTTTACCGAAGGGATGATGTCAATCACGGTGTTGTCTTCGGTGGCCACAATGACGAAGGCGCTGGTGGGGTCGTAGGAGCCGCTCGATTGCTCATGGGTCTGGATGATATAGTCGTCGGCCAAGCCGTGAGAGGGCAGCACGTATGAAGCGTCGAAGGAATAGGTGGCGATGTTGGCGCAATACACCGAAACGGTGTCGGTGGTGATGATTTGCAACCCTTTGTTGACCACCTGCTCATATTCCGAGTTCTCCACATATACTTGCTCCTCTTCAAGGTCGATGGAGAAGATGTTGTCGGCCTCTACCGTGAAGCTTTGGCTCCAGCCTGTGTTGGGGTTGGTGATGGTGCCTTCGCAACTCCTTTTGGCGCTGACCAACAGTTGGACTCGTACCCAGCCTGATGAAGGGACGTCGGGATGGTACTTGAATCCGTTGCTGATGAAGGATACCCAAAACTCCTTTCCCTGAGTTGAGGCATCCTGCGCACGTGAAAGCGGCGTGAGCAAGGCAAGCAAGAGCAACAGCAATATGGTTTTCTTCAGCCGATTCATGGTTGGATGATTACTTTTTTGCTTATAGTGCCGTCTTTACTGGTGACTATAAAGAAATACATGCCTTGCACGCGCGACGGGCAGTGATAGGACATTGTCGTCCCAATGCCTTGGAAATGGTCGAGAAGCACGCCGCGCATGTCGTAGACGCGCACGTCAGCCTTCTCCGCCCCTGGGTTGAAGTGCAGGGTCATGTCGCCATTGTTGGGGTTGGGCGTCACTTGGAAGGTCTCTGAACCTGTCGAAGTGCCGTTTTCTTCAATGCCATAGAACGAGCAGATGAACCAATAGCGGCGCTCGATGCCTTGCGGGTGGCAGGCGTTGTAGACCTTTGCACTGAGCCAGACGGTGTCGTCGACGTGGTTCAAGACGAAGATCTTGCAGTTTTTTCCCGCTGGATGTGTGGTGGTGTCAGGCTCGATGATCCATTGCACATCGGGGTTTTCGAAAGCCCAGGTGATGGAATCCCATTGGCAATGGCTGTTGTTGTCCCAGAAGGTGAATTCGTAGTCGTTGATTTGGAACTCGGTGGCCGTCACTACCCAGTGAGGAGTAGTGTTTTCAGGGTCTTTGGGATAGATGTCGGAGGGGTCGGGGGTATAGTTCAGGCTGAGGTTGAGGTAGATGGTGCTGTCGCAACCCAAGGTGGTGGAGAGGGTCTTCTCGTAGAATCCCGTCTCAGTATAGTCTGCGTCAATCCAATGGTAGGAGTCGCAGGTCGAGATGTTGGTGGTCGTGCCTTCCACGTTGCCTGAGAGGGTCAGGTGGCACTCCACGATGCTGTCGCAGCCGTCGATGGGGGTGAATTCCTGATGGTAGATACCCGTCTGGTCGTACTCCAGTCCGTTCCAGTAAAAGGTGGCACAGGTGATGGTGTCGAAACTGGTTTGTTGGGGCATCCCCATAGTCAGGTGCAAGGTGACGATGCTGTCGCAGCCGCCTGGGGTGGTGTAGAAACGCTCGTAATCGCCTGGTGCGGTGTAGGACTGTCCGTCCCATGTGTAGCTGCTGCCACATTCGTGGTGCTCAAACTCATAAGTGATCTGGTCGTCAACGATGAGATGCAGGTTGAGGACGCTGTCGCAGCCGTTGACCGTATTCAAGTAAAGCTGACGGTCGTAGGTGCCGGGTTGGTCGTACACGAAACTGAAGCCATAGCCGTCATACACACCAGGCTGGCCTTGCCAGCAACGACTGTCGTTGATGGGGATGTGGTAGGCTTGGTGCGTGGTGATATAGACCAACAGGCTGTCCTTGCATTCGGGGTTGACAGGGTTGTCGATGAGTCGGGCAAGGATGGTGTCGTTGCTGATGAGGATGTTGTTGAAGCCGAAGCCGTTGTAAAGCCCGCCAGCACATATCTCATCGTTTTCAGTCACATAGGGTTGGGTCACATCGATGTAGAATCTCGTGGTGTCGCTGTCCGAGCCTGTGCAACCGCCCGCGTCGGTGGTGACGGTGAGGGTGGCGGGATAGACGCGTCTTTCATGGTAGACATGGGTCACAGGGTTGAAGACGCTGGTGGTGCCGTCGCCGAAGTCCCACAACAAGTGGTAGTTCTGTAGGTTCACCTCGGCCTTGAAGGTGACAGGCTCTTCGACACAGTATTGGAAGTGGTCGTTGGACTGTATCTCCAAATCGTTGATGGTGATGGCGGTGCTGAGGTCGGTGGCCTTTGAACCCACCATGTAGGCATAGCCTCTGGCATGGCTGAAGCCGTATACATGAGCGTTGAAACCGTTTTCGCACACCAAATGATGCGAGCCATGTTGAATCGTCTTCCTGATGAAGCGATAGTCGTCGTTGCCGTTAACGGGTTCAAACAACAAGGGAGACTGCAGTTCCCCGTCGAAATAGACATGGTTGATGTCGTCCTTGTGTACGATGATGTTCACATAGTGCGCTTCGATGTTGACATTGGTATGCTCGTAGTTGAAAGTGGAGAAAGTGATCTCGTCGATACGTTGTTCGAGCGGGGCGATCCATACCATCGAAGGGGCACCGTTTCCAGTGATGGTTGAGCTGGTGTTGTATAGATAAACGGCGCAGCTGCCGGTGGCTTCCAGATAACACGACTTCTCACTGCTGTATATCGGGAACTCATAGGACTGGTTGGCGTACAGGGTGCAGAGGAGCTCCCCGTTTTTGAAGATGGCGTTGTTGTTGGTCGCCGAGGTGATCTTGACATAGTCGGAGTCGCGATCCAATGAGGAGGTCACGATGAAGCGTTTGCCCCATGAGTGGACTGGCATGGCCTGCTCAAAGATGCAGTCGGCGTCGCGGATGGAGGAGGTGGGCACATGGGTGAGGTTGTTGCCGTTGAACACCGCGATTTTCTTGCAGTCTCTGGCGGTGACACGCGAGCCGCTCAAGTCGCGTGAGCCGGTCCAATCGTTGTGTGAACGCACTTGGTAGCTCTGCCCGCGGTTCAAGGTGATGGAGAAGGTCTCGTCGGGTGCCCTGCCGCCCAAAGTGTAGTTGGAAGGGATGATGTCGACCGTGGTGTTGTCTTCGGTGGCCACGATGAGGAAAGCGCTGGTATATGTGACGTCGTCGTCCGATTGGTCGTAGGTTTGGATGATGTAGTCGTCGGCCAGACCTCCGATGGGCATGACGTAGGAGACATCGAATGAGTAAGCAGCGATATTGGAGCAATATACCGAGACGGTATCGGTGGAAGTGATGATGAGACCTTTATCCAAGATGCGTTCGTATTCGCTCATCTCCATGTAGGCTTGGTTGCCGTCGATGTTGTCCAACAGATAGGTGCTGTTGGCTTCGATGTCGAAGGATTGCTGCCAGCCTGTGCGGGGATTGGCGACAGTGCAGCTACATGATTCTTTCGCGCTGATTAGCAGTTGGATGCGCAACCATGTTCCCTGGTCGGGATGGTCTTTGTAGCCATTGCCCATGAACGATACCCAAAACTCTGTGCCTTGGGTTGATATGTCTTGGGCCACCGTTGTCGTCCGACAGATGAAAAAGAGTAAGAATCCTATGATAATGGTCTTGACAAGTTTCATAAAAGCATGAATGTTATTGTGTTATCTTTCAATAATAACTTTTTGTACCACGGTGCCTTCCTTGCCGGTAGCTACGAAGAGATAGAGGCCTTCGGCTCTCGTATTCATGTCGTAGGGCAAGGTGTAGGTATCCATGTTGTTGAAAGTTTGAATATTGTCGATTTGTACGCCTCTCATGTCGTACACTTTGATGTCAATCTTGCCCGTCAAGTGCTCGAAATTGAGGTTCATTTGTCCGTTGTTGGGGTTGGGTATTATGTCGAAAGCCGCAGGGTTTGTCGAAAGGCCATCCTCTTCGATGCCATAGAACGAACAGACAAACCAATACCGTTGCGTGATGCCCTCTTGAGGAGCGCAGCGGTTGAAGGCATGGGCTTCAAGCCAGACGGTGTCTTCCACTTGGTCCAATACATACATCCTGCAGCATGTGCCTCTGTCGCCAAAAGGCTCCAGCACCCAGTCCATCGGCTCGGTGAAGTTCCAAGTGACGGTGTCCCAATAGCAATGCGGGTTGGTGTCCCACAGGTGGAAGTCGTAAGAATTGATTTGGAACTCTGTGGCGGTGACCACCCAGTGGGGCGCGGTGTTGCTAGCGTCCATCGGATAGATCTCGGTGGGAGAGGGGGTATATTCGAACTGGACAGTCATCGTCACCAGACTGTCGCAGCCTTGATGGTTCAGGTAGGTACGGTGGTAGATGCCAGAAAGGTTGTAGGTCAAGCCATCGTGGTCGGTGTAAACGATTTCATGCCCTTCGGGGTCCCAATAGTAGTCGTCGCAGTTCTCATCGTCGCTCACGGTGAAGTTGCTCTCGTTGAGGGCGTTGAGCGACAGGTGAAGATGGATGATGCTGTCGCAGCCTAGTGCAGTCTGGAGGGTGTGGTGGTAGATGCCTTCGGCATTCAGGCTCTGCCCATAGAAGTCGTAGGTCCCATTCTCGCAGATGGCCTCGTAGATGTCCTTTTCCTTGTTGGGATTCACTGTGATGCTGATGCTGACTTCCTGTGTGGTGAGGCCGTCGTTGATGGTGCAGGTGTAGGTGGTGGTGCCGACGGGCGGCGTGGCCACGGGGTGTTGCACGCTGGTGCTGCTCAGAGTGCTGGCTGGTGACCAGCTGTAGGTATATTCGCCGGTGCCGGCCACGGGTAAGGCATGCAACGTGGTCGACTCGCCTTCGCAGAGTGTGGTCTGGTCGGCGGAGGCCGTGGCACTCATGTTGGAACCGGCCATTACCGCAGCCACTTGGGTGGTGCTGCTGCATCCGCCGTCCAAGTTGGTGATGGTGACGGTGAACAAAATGGTTTCTTCAAGAGGAAGGGTCTGTGTGGTCTGGCTGTTGGGATTGGTCACCATGTCGGCAGGCTCCCAGTGGTAGCTGTAGTTACCGGGTGTTTCCACCTCAGCGGCGAGTGTGATGGTGCCGCCGTACATGACGGATGTGGGCTGGGCTGTGGCGGTGGCTACGGGGACAGCGTAAACGCTGACCGTCAGGGTCTTGTCATCTGAGCATGTGCCGCTGCCAGTGCTCACGTGGAGTGTCACCTCATAGTCGCCGTATTGGGCAAAGGTGTGGCTCACGTTCTGCCCGCTGTCCGACTGGCCGTCGCCGAAGTCCCATGCGTAGCTCGAGATCTCTTGCCCCGAGGGATTGGTCGTGGAGGTGCTGGTGAACTGCACAGGCTCGCCTTCACATGCCGTGACGAAGGTGAAATCAGCGGTGGGCATGGCCACCACATCTATGTATTCGGTCTCGGCGCTGCTGCTCTCGCCGCCAATGGTGATGGTGCAGGTGTAGACACCCGCCATCTCCATCGTGCAGTTCGGGATGGTGGGGTTCTGCTGGTTGGAAGAGAACCCGTTGGGACCGCTCCAGCTGAAAGAGGCTCCAGCTTGGTTCTGTGCAGTCAGTTGGATGGTCTCGCCCACACAGTAAGGACCGCCGCCGCTCACCAAAGGAGGCAGGATGCTGCAGTCGGTGGTGCCAGTGCCCACATTCTCAAACGAAATGTTGCAAGGCTGGTTGGAGTAGTTGGTGATGAGCAGGATGTAGAACTGTCCGGTCTGCGCATTGTTGATGTGGCAATACTCTGTAGGATCTATGCTGTAGCTACAGTCAACGATATTGCTGCACGACAACAAGTCGCAGGCGGTGTTGAAGTCTTCGAAAGGTCCCCAGCAGTCGAAGTCGATGTCGACTTGAGGCGTGCTGTGCATATAGATGTTCAGGTTGCCAGGCTCGTCGATGAGCAGGTAATAGAATGCGGGGTTGGGGGCGGTGCTGAGACAGTTGGATGACTGGCCCGGCGTGCCGCTGCATTTGTAGGGGTCGGAGCAGGAGGCGTTATAGTAGTCGCCGCAAGGAGAGCCTGAGTTGACACCGGCGGGGAAGTCGTACAAGCCCATGTCGGTGCAGAACGGGAAAGCCGTTTCGCAAGTGGCGTTGTCGGTACGGAGGCCTCGCGTGAAGTCTTCGTATAAGGTCCTGAACACTTCGTCGTCGATGCCTTGTCGCCATTCCACGAAAAGCTCGCCGCGTTGCTCCTTGCCTAAGGAGCTGAACTCGTCGAGCTGGTCGTAGAGTACATGATCGTAGAAGAAGTCGAAGTCGGAGAGTTCCTCGGCAGCATCGTCTTGGATGTACACGTCGATAATGTTGGGCAAGTAGTTGTTTTTATAGCAAATGTAGCCTCTTTCGAGGATGGAATGCACCATAAACACGCGTTCCTCGATAGTCGGGATGTTCGAAACGCTGAATTCCGACACCTTGATCTGCCTAGGCTGTTGTGACTTGGCTTTCGACGGTAGAATGATCATAAAAATGGCCGCAATGACGATGATGAGACTCCTTCTGTTTTTCATGGCTTATTAATATAAAAAGGTGTGTTGAGTGTTGTTAGTATTTATC
Organism: uncultured Bacteroidales bacterium; assembly: GCA_905236405.1. GTDB lineage: Bacteria > Bacteroidota > Bacteroidia > Bacteroidales > P3 > Colimorpha. The sequence goes on along the minus strand of CAJOQB010000239.1, from coordinate 1,796 downwards.
GGTTTATCTTTGGATGACGACTTTCTTGGCTACGGTGCCTTCCTTGCTGGTGGCGACGAAGAAATAGACGCCGTCAACTTTGTTCTTCATGGTGTAGAGATAAGTGCTTGGGCCGTTGCCGTTGAAGGTCTCAAACTGGTCGATGAGTGCGCCTCTCATGTCGTATACCTTGACGTTGACTTTACCGGTGAGGTATTCGAAGTTGATTTGCATCTCGCCGTTGTTGGGGTTGGGAATGATGTCGAAGTTGGCTAGGCTGCTCTCCATTTCCTCAATGCCGTAGAACGAGCACACGAGCCAGTAGCGTTGTTCGATGCCTTCGTTCGGCGCGCAGCGGTTGAAGGCGCGGGCTCTCAGCCAGATGGTGTCTTCAACATGGTTGAGCACATACACCTTGCAGCATTTGTTCCTGTCGCCGAAGGGTTCGAGCACCCAGTTGGGGGCTTCGTCGCAGGTCCAGGTGACGGTGTCCCAATGACAGTTCGGGTTGAGGTCCCAGAAGCTGAAGTCGTACGAGTTGATCTGGAACTCAGTGGCGGTGACCACCCAGTGCGGGGCAGTGTTGCTGGCATCCATCGGATAGATGTCGGAGGGGTGTGGCGTGTATTCGAAATGCACGTTCATGGTCACCAAACTGTCGCAATCCGACTGGTTCTTGTATGTGCGGTGATAAACGCCCGACATGTTGTACTCCAGACCTTCGTGGTCGGTGTAGATGATCTCATGTCCCTGAGGATCCCAGAAAAAGCTGTCGCAGTTCTCGTCGTCGCCGACGGTAAACTCGTATTCGTCGTGGTCGTTGATGGTGAGGTGGAGTGTGGCCTCGCTGTCGCAGCCATATGCGTTGACGTATTGGTGCGTGTAGGTCGTGCTCTCGTAGAAGGTCATGTCCACCATGTATTCGTCGTTCTTCCAACGGTAGGCATCGCAGCTGGTCATGACAATGTCGGTATAGTGGTTCGGCCTCAGCTCAAGATTCAGGACGAGGGTGCTGTCGCATGAATTCTCATAATGGATAGTGTCGTAATAAACACCTGATTCATAGAATGTTATACCATTTGAAGCCCAGGTGTATTCTTCGGCGCAAATAGACACGTTGTAGCTTTTTGAGTTATACTCGGCCTCATCGACGTGGAGGAAGATAATGCTGTCGCAGCCAGAGGAGGTCTCATATAAGTAGACATAGGCATCGGGCGAGGGTTGCAGATAATCGCCGTCGAAATAGTAACCAGGACCTCCTTCGCAGGTGGATTCGAACAATTCGAATTCGTATACCGGATTGGTGGTCAGGCTGATTCTGATGACGCTGTCGCAGCCATGCACCGATTCCAGGGTGTGGTAGTACACGCCACTTTCCGTGATAGGCTCGTCGAAGAACATGTAGACCTCGTTTTCGCAGAAGTCGTCAGAGATGGAGGTCTCATAAGTCTGCCAGTTCTCGAGGTGCAGATGGATGATGCTGTCGCAACCGTATTGTGTCTGGAGTGTGTGGTCGTAGACACCCGGTGTTTGAAGGCTCTGCCCAAAGAAACTGTAGGTGTCGTTCTCACAAATAGTTTGATAGATGTCGGCTTCCACATGGGGATGTACCACGATGGTCACACTGACGTTGATGTCGGTGAAGCCGTCGCTGACGTGACAGGTGTAGGTGGTACTGCCCAAGGGTGGTGTGGCCACGGGATTCTGGATGTTGGGGTTGTTGAGCGTGTTGGCAGGTGTCCAGCTGTAGGTGTAGTTGCCTGCGCCGCCAGAAGGCTGGGCGTGCAAGGTAGTCGACTCACCAAGGCATAGGCTGG
>CAJOQB010000238.1 GCA_905236405.1 uncultured Bacteroidales bacterium | reverse complement strand
CGCCCTCGGCACCGACAACTATTTCACCAAGCCCTACCACTCATGGGAGAAAGGCTCCGTCGAAAACGCCAACGGACTCCTGCGCCAATATTTCAGGAAAGGATCCTCTTTCCTTGGCATCTCTCAGGACGACGTCCAGCGCGCCTACGACCTCATCAACCACCGACCGAGAAAAAGATTCGGTTTCCTAAATTCCAGTTACAAGTGCAACGTCAAAAAAAAAGACGCCTAATCAGTTGCTCTCATTGACTGGCTGCCCCACCACGGGCTTGGTATTCGAGATCGAGTTTGCCGATGCGCCAGATGAGACCGATGGTGAGATAGCGAGAACTGGTATGGCTTGTACTGTTTGCGGCGTATGTTGGAGCGGCGACGGTGGTGATACTAAGGTTGTTGTTGAGTAGGTCGCTGATGCTGGCACGTAGCGAGAGTCGTCTGTCGAGCAGCGTTGCGGAGGCTCCAAAACCTATACTGAAGGCTCGCTGCTCTTGGGTATAGAGGCCAAGGGTAGGTGTTCCGTAACTGATAATGGCGTCGAGGTTGACCAACTTGGCTACTTTTGTCCACAGGCGGGAATAGAGGTTCCACGAGGTTAGTTCCTGCATTGGTTTGCCCTCGATGGCATAACCCTGACGATAGAGGCTTGCGTTGAGACTAATGCTGGCCCATGCCGCAGGACGGTAGGTGAAATTGGCATCGGCACCCGCTTTGTATGATGAAGCAATGTTCATCGGCATGGAGTATGTGATGATGCGTCCCAGATACTCATCGGCGTAAGGAGTGGATGCGGTGACACTTTCGATGCCGCCCGTGGTGTAGTTGGCGTAGGTCTCGATGCCCATATTGCCAATCTTTTGAAAGTACTTGTTCCAGCTGACGGTAGCTTTCTCGGTATAGGAGCTATGGAGGGTGCGGTTGCCGATGCTGTAGCTGTCATCGCTGTAGGTACGCGAGGTGGTGAGTTCGCCGCCGGTGGGCAGATTCACGTTGTGTGACAACAGGATTCGCCAGTAGTGCATTTCCTTGGTGCGGTGTGTGATGCTGAGCGACGGCTCGAAAGTAAAGAAACGGAAGAGTGTGTCGTCAGGGAAGAGGCCAGTGCTTTGAATATGCTGCCACGAATGTTTAGCATAGAGGTCGACAGTCAACGTGGTGCGTGGCCATTCGTGTCGCCACGACACCAAAGATGAGAGCGACCGTGTGTAGTAGTCGGTGATGCCGTTGCGCAACGTGTCGGGGAGGGAATAGAGACCCGACAGTGGGTCGAGATAGCTGATGTCGCGGCGGTTGTGGATGTTGCCATAGGGGCGGCTGCTGATTCGGAAAGTGAGTGCGTCATTGCTACCAATAGGGTGGTTGTAGTTGAGCGATAGGTCTATGTTGTTGCGGCTGCTGTTTCTATCGAAGGTCCGTTCGTAATTGTCTATCATTATGGCTGATGGTGAGACATCGGCAAAACTGACAAGGCGTTGCTGCAAATAATTATAGTCATTGAACATATAATTCCATACACTGCTGAATTTCAAGTTTTGCCCTTTACTTCGGAAACGGTGTTTGATGTCGAAACTCAAGGAACCGTTGAGTAAAGCGAAACGGGAGTTGGAACTGTCGCGGTAGCGATAATACGATGAGTCGGGTCGGTAGTACCACTGTTCGCGGTGGGTGATGGTATGATCGTTATAGTCGCCCTGTAACAGATTGAAACTGGTGATGTGGAGGTCTGTGGCAGAGTCTATTTTATAATCGATGTTGAACATTAGATCGCCGTAATAACGGGCACTTCCCATAGTGGTGCTGTAGATGTAGTGGCTGGTAGTATCTGCACCGTCGGTAAGGATTGCGTCACCGTACGAGTAGTTCTCCCCATAACTATGGCTGCCAGCCATGTGTATGTTGAACTTCAGTCGGTCGTTATTGCGAACATAACTCACCCATGGCGAGAGGTAGGGGCGTGTATTTCCGCTCAAACCTAACAGCCATAGTTCGCTGGTGCGTAACTTGGTCGAAGTGACGATGTTGAGGATATGCTTGCCCTCTTCCACCATATATTTGGCTGAAGGATTCTTGATAACCTCGATGCGGGACAGTGCTTCGGCGGGCATGTTCTCGAAGAAAGCTCGGAGCACCTCGCCTTTCATACCTGTGGGACGGCCGTTGAGCCACACCTCCACCTGTTCCGAGCCTCGCATTGTAAGATTGCCCTCCTCGTCCACCTGTACCGTCGGTGCATTACGTATGGCGTCCCAAGCGGTGAGGTCGCGCACCGTCTCGTCGTTTTCAACGTTATAGTTCACCACTTCACCCGTCATACTGTATACAGGCTTCGGCGTCGAGATGCTGATTTCTTTCAGCGTTAACACCTTTATCATGACATCAATGCTGTCTATTTTGGCCTGTGTGATGCTGTCAGTGGTTTGGGCATAGAGCACCCCTGCGGTCATTATCACGACCGCGAACATCAAGTGTCTTTTCATAGGGTTTAAAGTATTAGAATTCGGTGTCCAGCATGCGTCTGGTTATCTCTATCTGTTCCTTGGTGTCTTTGACAAGGAAGGCAAGAACAATCATGCGGTCGGACGGGAAGAAGAACATGTAAAATCCTTTGTCGCCAGGGAGTCCGTCGGCTACACTTATTTCTATCGACTTCTTGGATTTCGTATTCTTTTTCTCTTTAGGTGTTTCCGACGTGTGATTCATGATGTCGAGCGAGACGCCGAGAGCATCTTTCCTGGGGGTAAAAGACATGGCCTGTAGTTCCTTGCGCAGGGCCTTATACACGGTTGTGTCAACGGTTTGCAGCATGGTAACGGAGGCCGTGTAGCCGTCGCCCAGTGGGTAACGCTCCACGCAGTAGGCCTGCACGTTGGGGCGTTTCTCATACTTCTTGTATATGCCCGTTTGTGCGTTGGCAACAATGCTTATAGCCAGCAGGGCTATGATGACTATGATGCGTTTCATAATGATTGTATTGTTCTAATATGGTTGATATTATTATCTATCAAGGCCAGCACATCGTCGGGATTGCATTGGCTGTTGCAATAGATGCCAGCCGAAGCGTAATTCATGTTGCCGGACGAGCCGACATCAGTCCTTCCTTGCGGCAACAGGACGAGAAGTAGGATGGCGGCAGCTGCAGCGCCAGGCACCGCGATGTGCCAGGCAAGCCGCATAATGGGCCGTTGAGCAGTGCTGCGCTCTGTTCGGCGCATCTCTGCGTTTTTTTGATGTATCTTTTCTATCAGTTCGTCTGTATTCATATATCTTTGATTTTACGTAGTTTCATTTTGATACGACCGATGCGCGTTGTGACGTTGGTCTGGCTAATGCCCATAATGCTGCCTATTTCCCCTGTCTCGAATCCGTCAAGGTAATAATTGATAAGGCGTTGGTCTTCGATGGAGAGTTGAGAAATCAACGCTTTCAAGTGAACCGACAACTCCTGTGGAACGGAATCTTCAGGCATGTCGAAACCATCAATCGGCAATGTCTCAAGTTGTCTCTTCTTGTACCGTTGCCAACTGATGGCCGTGTTAAGTGCCACACGGTATACCCATGTAATGGACTTATGATCGGGACGATATTTTTTCCACCCACGCCATAGGTTAAGCAGAATATCCTGTCGCAAGTCCTCTCTGTCTTCGTCGACAGAGCAAAAAGAACGGCATACGAGGTTGATGGCCGCTTTATGGCTTTCAATTAGTTTTATGAAATGATGCTCATCCATTGCTTTGTTTGTTCTTTTGCTCTTATTAAACGCCTAAAGGCACAATTTGTCACATTATGGGCGTTTTTTTTGTTGTAGAATGAACAATTTGGGACATGTTCTAAGTCAACTTATAAACATAGAAACCGATATATTGATTAAAACATCATATTGAGCATGACGCTCTTGTTCACTTATCAGAAAAGCTGGTGGCTTTCAAGGAATGGGAAATGTATATTACGAACAAAGAGCATCCCTGTTTTTGGAGATGCTCTTTTTGTGAACCATTTGTTAGGCTTCCGACAAATATCCTTGTATTTGCTTTTTTAATGGAGGAATATCTTCGTTAACAACCTTCCAAATCTGTTTTACACTTACTTGATAGTAGCCATGCACAAGAACATGTCGCATGGCAATGATATCGCGCCACTCTGTCTGCGGATGGGTCTCGCGAAACTCATTGGTGAGCATATAGGATGCCTCACCAATAATCTCAATACACTTGACCAAAGCAAAATATGTTAACTCGTCATCACGCAAACTGTCAAAAGTCTTGCCAGCCGAGAAACGTTCTATTCTTTCGATGGCTACGAGTATATGCTCCAGTCGACCTTTATCCTTAACTATTTCTCTCATAAACCAAGATTTTTTCATCATTAGCCGATTTGACAGCGAAAGGAAGCAAGCAGTCTTCCTCAACAAGGTCAACCTCGCGACCAAGCAAGTCGGATAATGTGTTCATAATATGAGCATGCTTGAGCAATGATACTCCTTCGGGAGAATACCGCACCATGATGTCTATATCGCTGTCCGGTCGTTCCTCACCTCGGGCAAAAGAGCCATACACCCAAGCTTTTTCTATGGGCAAAGTGGCGAAATAATTGCGTATGTTGTCTGTATATGCTTCTGGCATTGGAATAACTTTTGAATACATAACGCTTTGCCTTGTGATAATATTGTGTATCAAATACGCAATTTTTGTTTTTCTCTTGTCGCAGGCGGACATCTTAAGTCGAATGCAAAGGAAGAAAAGTTGCGACGACTGTCGCGAACTCTTGCGTGTAGCCTCTGCCAGTGTCAATCCAATTCAGTCGCAACTGTTGGTGGTGAAAACAGAATCCAGTCGCAAGACACAGAAGCGGCAATCTAAACTGTTGAGGCACGCTGCTGATGCACAAGCATATAGGTGTATCGCATTGTTTCAGCCACGTGAGACACATTGTCTCAGCTGCTTGGAACAACCAGTTCCACCCGCTTGGAACAACCAGTTCCACCTGCCTGGAACAACCAGTTCCACCGCCTGGAACTATATGGTACTGTGTCTTTTTCTGATTTAGGTTGTCATTTTTATGACTTGCGACTGATTTCGGTTGACGGGTTAATAACTATCGACTGTTTTTTGTTGTCAGTCGTCCGCGGTTGCGACTGTTTTCTGTT
>CAJOQB010000237.1 GCA_905236405.1 uncultured Bacteroidales bacterium | reverse complement strand
CGTCGCATCCTGCATTCGATGGACGAACTCGACGACGGACGTTTCAACAAGGTGGCCAATATCGTGGGAAACACCATGAAATATCACCCTCACGGCGATGCCTCCATCGGCGACGCCTTGGTGCAGATGGCGCAGAAGGACCTGCTCATCGAGACCCAGGGTAACTTCGGTAACATCCTCACTGGCGATGATGCGGCCGCCCCGCGTTATATCGAGGCCCGACTCTCCAAGTTCGCCAAGGAAGTCGTCTTTAACAAGAAAACTACCGCCTGGTCTCCTTCGTACGATGGACGCAACCAAGAGCCCGTGTCGCTGCCCGTGAAGTTCCCCCTGCTGCTGGCACAAGGCACTGAAGGCATTGCCGTGGGTCTGGCTTCCAAGTTCCTGCCACACAACTTCAACGAGTTGATCGACGCCGCGGTAGCCTATCTGCGCGATGAGAGCTTCACACTCTATCCCGACTTCCCGACGGGTGGACTGATGGATGTGAGCAACTATAACGACGGTCTGCGCGGTGGTCGTATCAGGGTGCGTGCCCGCATCGCTCAACCTGACAAGAAAACGTTGGTGATCAGCGAGATTCCCTTCGGAACCACCACGGGGAGCTTGATCGACAGCATCGTGAAATGCAACGACAAGGGAAAGATCAAGATTAAGAAGATCGACGATAATACTGCCGAGAACTGTGAGATAGTCATCTATCTGAATCCCGGCGTGTCGCCCGACCAGACCATCGATGCGCTCTATGCCTTCACCGACTGTGAGGTGAGCATCTCGCCCAACGCCTGCGTCATCATCAACCAACATCCAGTATTCATGGGTGTCAGCGATATCTTGAAACGCAGCACCGACAACACCATGGAGTTGCTCAGTTGGGAGTTGCGCATCCTGCTTGACGAACTCGAAAACGAATGGCACTGGATCTCACTCGAGAAGATTTTCTTCGAGAAAGGCATCTACAAGGAGTTGGAGAAGAAGGACTATGAGACTTGGGACGATCAGGTGACCGGCATCGAGCGCCGCTTCGATCCTTATCGCAAGAAGCTGAAACGCGAGATCACCCGCGATGACGTGCTGAAGCTTTGCGACAAACCGGTACGAAAGATCTCCAAGTTCGACATCAAAAAGGCTGACGAACAGATTGCCGACATCGAGGCCAAGATGGAAGAGGCCAAATACAACCTCGACCATATTGTCGATTATACCATCAATTACTATCTCCGCATCAAGGAAAAGTTCGGGGCCGGACGCGAGCGCAAGACCGAGATCCGCAACTTCGACAACATCTCGGCACAGGCTGTGGCTGCCAACAACGAGAAACTCTATGTGAACAGCAAGGAGGGCTTCATCTGCACCGCTGAGGGTCTCAAGCGCGAGAAGAACAAGGATGCCTATACCTTCGTCTCCGACTGTTCCGATATGGACGACGTTATCGTGTTCCACGAAAACGGCACTTATATGGTGACCAAGATCCAGTCAAAGCTGTTCGTGGGGGCCAATGTCATCCACGTGGCCGTGTTCCGCAAGAACGACGACCGTACCACTTACAACGTGGTGTATCGCGACGGCAAGCCAGGCAACCCGTTCTACGTGAAGCGTTTTGCCGTGACCGGTGTCACCCGCGACAAGGAATATGACCTCACACAGGGCAAACCTGACTCGAAGGTGGTGTATTTCACCGCCAATGCCAATGGCGAGGCCGAGGTCATCAAAGTACAGCTGCGCCCTGCACCGAAGCTCAAGAAGACCACTTTCGACTACGACTTCGCCCAGCTCGCCGTCAAAGGCCGTTCGGCTCGCGGCAACCAGCTGACGAAATACCCCATCAAGCTGGTGTTCAAGCACGACGACGGCGTGTCAACCCTCACTGCGCGCGACCTGTGGTACGACGATACGGTACGTCGTCTCAATGCCGACAAACGAGGCCAGTATTTGGGCGCTTTCGAGGGCGACGACCGCATCCTTCAAATCTTTGCCAATGGCGAGTTCAAAGTCACAGGATACGACCTCTCGACCCATTTCGACGACGATATGACGGAGATCCGCAAGTTCGACCCCGATGAGATCTTCTCGGTGATCTATATTGAAGGTGAAACCCAAAAGATGTACCTGAAGCGTTTCTGCATCGAGAAGGACGAGAAACCCAACACCCGCACCTCGTTCATCGGGGAGCACGAGGAGGCCAAGTTCCTGTCACTCAACACCGATGTCATGCCTCGGCTGTTGGTGAGTTACAAGGTGAGCGATGCAGGCAACAGCTTCCCCGACGACGATGTCAATGTGGAAGAGTTTATCGGCATCAAGAGTTATAAAGCCAAGGGAAAACGCCTCTCGAACCGCGAGGTGGAAGGCTTCAAGTGGCTGGAACCATTTGAGCCGGAAGTCCCTGAGACCCCCGAGAATCCTGAAACTCCAGAGACTCCCGAGACTCCTGAAGTCCCCGAAGTGACAGAGGCTCCTGCCACTCCTGATAAAGAGGAAGATAACACTGAAACCAGCGGAGGTGGAACCCCCGGCGTTCAAATGGAATTGTTTTAAGCCATGAGAATCAAGAATATCATAGTCGGTTTGTTGTTCGCCCTGACCTTTGCGTCGTGCGGCAGCGAGTTTAAGCTTGCCAACAGCTTTGTCAATCGGTCAAACCAAGTCCAAGTAGCAGTTT
>CAJOQB010000236.1 GCA_905236405.1 uncultured Bacteroidales bacterium | reverse complement strand
CCACAGGGACAGGGGTTCATGGCAGCAATAAGCATAAAGGCCGCAGGGTATTCGATGGTCATTTTGGCTCTCGAGATGGTCACGCGACGCTCCTCCATGGGCTGACGCAACACTTCAAGCACCGTGCGTTTGAACTCTGGCAACTCATCCAGAAACAACACACCGTTGTGAGCCAACGATATCTCTCCCGGTTTGGGATTGACGCCACCGCCCACAAGAGCGACATCCGATATCGTGTGGTGCGGAGCACGAAACGGTCGAACGGCTATCAGGGCATCCTCTTTTCGCATGAGTCCCGCCACCGAATGTATCTGAGTTGTCTCAAGACTCTCACCGAGCGTCAGCGGAGGCAAGATGCTGGGCATACGCTTGGCGAGCATGGTCTTGCCACTACCCGGCGGGCCAATCATGATGGCGTTATGACCTCCAGCGGCGGCTATCTCCAAACAACGCTTGACGACAATCTGACCTTTCACGTCGGCAAAGTCATATTCGTAGTTGTTCAACGAACAGGCAAACTCGGCACGAGTGTCCACGACCGTCTGCTCGATAGTGCCCTCGCCGTTCAGGAAATCGGCCACCTCTTTGAGGTTAGTGGCGCCATAGACCTCCACGTTGTTGACAATGGCCGCTTCACGGGCGTTCTCCGCCGGAACGATAAGACCTTTGTATTTTTGCTTGCGAGCCTCTATGGCAATGGGCAGGACTCCCTTAATGGGACGCAGACTGCCGTCCAACCCCAGTTCACCCATGATGACATACCGTTCCAACTCGTCGGACTTCACCGCACCTATGGCACCGAGGACACCCACAGCGATGGTGAGGTCATAAGCGGAGCCCTCTTTTTTCAAGTCTGCAGGCGCCAGATTGACAATGATACGTTTGCCAGGAATACGGAATCCCGACTCCTCGAAAGCCGACGATATACGTTGTGCACTCTCTTTCACGGCATTGTCGGGCAGGCCCACCATAAAGAAGCCCACGCCGACACTGACATTCACCTCAACGGTGACCATCAATGCATTGACGCCAAGAATTGCACTACCGTATGTCTTTACCAACATTACCTAAACAATCAAGTAATTACAATATCATTCAATGGTTACAACCGACTCTCGATTACAGCCCAGTCGACAACTTGCCAAAGAGCGGTAAGGTAATCGGCACGACGGTTCTGGTAGTCGAGATAGTAGGCATGTTCCCACACGTCGAACGTCAGCAGTGGGGAGAGTCCCATGGTGACGGGATTCTCAGCGTTTTTCTGCTGCGTGATTACCAACTTTCCCTGAGCGTCAACCGAAAGCCACACCCAGCCGCTGCCGAACAGCGTAGCGCCTTTCTGCTCAAACTCCTTCTTGAAAGCCTCCACGCTGCCGAAATCGCGTTCCAACAGCACTTTCATCTTCTCACCCATCGGGCTCGTTTGATTGGAAAACTGTTCGAAATACATGGCATGGTTCAGCACCTGACCAGCATTGTTGAACAGACCGCCTTCAGATTTCTTCACCACCTCGGACAGCGGAAGATTTTCCATACCACTACCCGGCAACATCTTGTTTAGATTGTCGACGTAGGCTTTCAAATGCTTGCCGTGGTGGAAAGAGAGTGTCTCTTTGCTGATGATATCGCCCAGCCCCTCGTAAGGCAGCGTAGGCATTTCAAACAGTCCATTTACAGGCATAATGTCTCTCATAATTGCATTTCTTTAATTATCGTTTTAGAAGTGCAAAGATACAACATTATTTTAATGTGGCAAAAATATATTTTTTCGGTACTGCTTCGTTCATCAGAAACTCATCACATTGTATGCGTTTTTGAGGTGTTTGATCTCGGAACCACCTTCGTTGGAAACGATGCTTACGATGTCGAACCGTACATTCTCTTTACGACCATGACTTTTTACGTACTCATTGGCCAGACGGATAAGTGCCAACCGTTTCTTATGGTCTACTGCATCCTCGGGTTGGAGGATGTCATCATAAGCTCGACTCTTCACCTCCACAACAACCAGTTCATCCCCGTCCAAGGCAACAAGGTCAATCTCCAGATGCCCCCGACGATAGTTGTGTTCAAGGATAATATAGCCCAAATCAGTAAGGAATTGGGCCGCCATCTGTTCGCCTTGCTGGCCAAACCTCAGTGCCTCGTGTCGTTCCTCCTGCGTTCGATTATTGCTTCGTGGTGTGTAGAACTTCAACTGTGCCATAGGTCAAGTCTTTAAATTGCAAAGATACACAATATTTTCAAACCCGTGGAAAATATTTTATTCCCCCACCTTGAACCTTGAACTTTGAACCTTGAACTCTTAAGCTACTAAGCTACTAAGCAAATCTCTAACCACTAACCTTTAACCATTAACCTTGAACCAAAATTATTGTGCGCCAAACACAAATAAATTCGCTTTTTATCAGCCATAATATTTTTGATTTTTATTGATTTCAAATTATTCAAATCTCAACTTGGCCTCCTCGGGCTCCTTGAAGGCGTTGCAGGCGGCAAGATACCTCAGCAGGTCGTCGGTGGTGCGGCCACAGAGCGTCTGCCCGAAACGGTGCAGCGTCTCCATCACTTTG
>CAJOQB010000235.1 GCA_905236405.1 uncultured Bacteroidales bacterium | reverse complement strand
CCAGACAATGCTACCAAGCAATATCAAGTCCTTTTCTGCCATCTCCCCGAGTTTTCCTACAACCAGACCTCCTTCATCCCCGGTGCCAAACAGTTGGTCGAGGACCTGCAGGAAGACAACGACTCGGCCCGCTATGCCGAGAACATCTGTCGGTGGGTCATGGAGAATGTGAACGAGAACGCCATCCCCTACGACAAACTGGGTTTTCAGTATTCCTTCGGACGCGAGACTTTCCGTAGCAACTGCGGCACCTTGATGGACAAGGCCCTGTTGATGGCTGACCTGCTGACCATGGCTGGTTTTGAAGCATCGGTGATCAATCCCAAGCCACAACCCGATGGCGACTTTGCCGAGGTGGTGACCTATACGGTCAATGGCAAGAAAGTACGTTATCCCCTTCGCAAGCAACCTGCTGTGCCTGTTACTGTGGTCAGAGCCGACGCCACGCTTCCCTTTGACCCCATTCCTCTGATTGGCAACCCCTCGCCTTACTATCGCTTTGTGCTACCGAAAGAGACAGGCACCTATTCCATGAACCCTGCCTTGCTGACCAGTGTACGAAAGGCACCGTTGGCTGTCGCCCCCATTGACGAGGTCGAGACCTACACCATCTATCTTCCCCCCGAAATGGAGTTGGTGAAACCCGTCAAGCTTCGTCTCAAAGCCACGGGTGTGGGAGATATGCAGGTGACCATTAGGCAGTCGGGCAAGAAGGTGACCGTCGTGCGTAAACTGAGGATAATGGGCGACAACATCGTCATCGACCCCGTTCGTAGCCCCGAGACCTACCAAGCGTTCCGTGCCATGTTGGCTGAATGGGAAAGCAGCAAGCAGTTCTACATTCAACGTCACAACCAATGAGTGGTGCAGCGTGGGCGTTGCTGTGTGCCTTGCTATGGAGTGCAGGCATGATTTATTTCGACTGGCGAAAACGCGACAAATAATACAACAAACAAAACTGTTAACGACATAACTATGGATTTTGACTCTATTCTTTGGACCGTGGTCAACGTGGCTGGTGCCCTGGCCGTCTTCCTCTTCGCCATGAAGTTGATGAGCGAAGGTTTGCAGAAATTTGCCGGTAGCAAGATGCGCCATGTGATGGCGCAGATTACAGGCAAGCCCATCAGCGGCATTGCCGCGGGTGCTGCTGTCACCGCCGCCATCCAAAGTTCGTCGGCCACCACCGTGATGGTGGTCAGTTTTGCCAGTGCAGGCCTTCTTTCGTTGTCGGGAGCCATTGCGGTGATCATGGGAGCCAACATCGGCACCACCATCACCGCCTGGATCATCACCCTGTTTGGCCTGGGAGGGTCCGACGGCCTCTTCTCCCTGCCGTTGTTCATGGGTGCCGTGTCGCTGTTTTTCATCTTCTCCAAGAAGAACAAACTCAACTCCCTCGGGCAGACCATCATAGGTCTGTCGCTATTGCTGATAGGCTTGGAGTTCCTCCAGTCGGCCATGCCACCCCTCGACGAGCATCCTGACATTCTGAAAGCCATCGCCCAATGGAGCGGTTGGGGCTACGGATCCATTCTCCTTTTTGTGTTGATAGGCGCCATCCTCACCGCCATCGTGCAAGCCTCGGCCGCCATGATGGCCATCGTGCTGCTGATGGGTTACAACGGGTGGATAGGGTTTGACATGGCCATGGCACTCATCATGGGACAGAACATCGGCACCACCATCACCGCCATCCTGGCCTCCATGACTACCGGCGTCACCGGTAGGCGTACCGCCTGTGCCCATCTGGTGTTCAACATCACAGGCGTGCTTTTCTGTCTGATACTGTTCTATCCTTTGCAGCATTTGATAGAGTCATTGGCAAGTTCGTTGCCTATGCAGATCACCATCTTCCACACCTTGTTCAACGTAGGCACCACCGTCATCCTGGCCTTCTTCATACCCCAGTTGGTCAAGATTGTCGAACGCATGGTGCCCGAGAAGAAAGAGGAGAAAGAAGAGGAGTTCCGACTGGTGTACATCGAGCCGACATTGCTCTCCACCGCCGAGCTCAACCTGCAGTCGGCCAAGGACGAGATACTGGAGTTCTCCAAGCGAGTGTTGCGTATGTACACCTTCCTCCCCGGCTTGCGTACCGCAAGGACCGAAGAGGATTTCGACACCATCATGGAGCGCATCGCCAAGTACGAGGGCATCACCGACCGCATGGAGATGGAGATATCCAAGTTTCTTGCACGCGTGGGTGGTGGCGACATCAGCAGCCATGCCTCCGAGCGCGTCAGCTCCATGCTCCGCATCATCGACAACCTCGAGTCCATTGGCGACGACATCTATCAGATAGCCATCACACGGAAGAACAAACGTGAAGATGCCGTCCATTTCGACGACCATCAAAACGAAAACCTTGCCCATATCAGCCAGCTTGTGCAGCGAGCCCTCGACGTCATGGACAGCAACCTGTCCGACTACGACAACATCGACCTCGACGCCGCCTATGCCGCCGAGCACGACATCAACACCTATCGCGACCAGCTTCGCACACAGCACCTCGACGCCCTCAAGTCCGGAGCCTACAACTACGAGATAGGCAACGCCTATAGCAACCTCTACTCGCTCTACGAGAAACTGGGCGACCACATCATCAATGTCAGCGAAGCCATCGACAGCAGCCGCAAGCACAGCGAATGAAAGCCCTCCTTCACCTGACCATCGCCATCGTCCTGCTCTACCTCCTGTTCCGGCTGTTGGGCAGTTACCTGTTGCCCTTGTGGAACGAGCGACGACACAAACGCTACCAGCGTCGACTGCTCGACCGCAATCCCCAAATCGACAAAGAGCGGCTGCAGCAACGCCTCAAAGAGCAAGAAGAAAAGAAAACCATCATCGAGAAGCGGAAACTCTTCCGATAACTTGATGATGCTGTTTATTTTAGCAATAGGTATATCTCGCCGCATCGAGAAGATATATCTCGGCCCTCCGAGAAGATATATCTCGCCGCTTCGAGAAGATATATCTCCTTCCGACAAAAAGTATCCCCCAATTATGACGGGTCACTCCATGCAGTGGGAGGCCTTACTCCATGCAGTGTGACGGGTCGTTCCATAGGAGTGAGGAGCGATAATTGAGGGTGAGAGTCGCAGAAGACTCGGTCATTTGCTGCCAAAGTCTTGGAGGAATAGCGATGGGACACGGATCCGCGTTTACCCCTTCATCATCCGCTCTATTTCCATCCAGTACCAAAATGCTTCTGGACGCAATGCACGGATTTTGTTCATCACCGTGCTCACATTATCACCCAACTTCACGCCACGTAAATCCACCGTAGGGTCATACCGACCAGCTACCGCCCAGATCCCGCACGTCCTCAAACATCGCCTCCGTAGCCTGCTTTTCCACCTCCAGAATCAGCACATCCAGATTGGGTACATGCTGCATGAACGCCCCCAACGCACTTGCCTGCCAGATGCAGCTGTTCGTGTAGGGATAGT
>CAJOQB010000234.1 GCA_905236405.1 uncultured Bacteroidales bacterium | reverse complement strand
TGTTGGATGTGATTTTGTTTGTTAATTATCTTCTTTCTTCAAGGCTTTCTCCACCTCGCGGACAAGTTCTTCGCCGCGGTAGTTGCCGAGCAAGGTTCCGTCGCGGTCGATGAGGAACAGCTGCGGAATGGAATTGAATCCATAAAGTGTTGGGACTGTTTTTGTGGTATCTATTATCTGTGTGTATGAGATAGAAAGATCCATAACGGCACGTTCGAAGTCCTCCATCTTGTCCCACACGCCTACTCCGACTATGACAAGGCCGCTGTCGGCATACTGTTCATAGAGCGGCTTGAGGCAATCGGTGATTTCCTGTCGGCAGGGACCGCACCACGATGCCCAGAAGTCAACAACCGCCACGTGACCGTCGATGAGTTGCGAGAGACGTACCGTGTCGTTTGTTGTGCGGTGGACTCCAGTAAAGTCGGTGAAGCGGTTGCCTTTGGCTACCGCTTTTTGGCGTATACTTTCCTTGTACTTCTCATGTGTAGGCTTAAAATCGCGCACAATGAGCGATGATGAAGAATAAATCGAATCAAGGATATGTCGTCTAAGACTAATTGTGTCGGAATAATAGTCCCCATCTATGACAAAGCGGTCGAAATAGTGATACAGAATCCAAGCCCCGACTACGTTGTCGGCATTGTCGTTGTAAATCTGCCAGCCGGTAACGTTGTTGAAGCTGTTGATAGAATCCAAACAGGCGGCAATCGTCTCATTCGCCTTGTTGTATAGCCAGCTGCCCTCTTTGACTGCGGATGCTATGTCGTCGGCATCGCTATATGTCTTTTCGAACCGCAGATACCCATTCACGTATCGGTTCAACTGGTCGTTCAGCGGCGAGCCTTCGATTATGAAATCGCGGGCATTGAGCGAAACCGTCTTGCCAGGCTCCACCACAACAGGGAAATAAAGATGTCGGCGGTCTGTAATCCAACCCATAAACACGGTGTCGGTATGGCCCTCGATGGAAAACTTCCCTTTGCTCACGGTGGCACTGCCGATGCTGTCCCAAGTCTGGCGGTCGAGGAGATAGATGGTTGTGCCGTTTTTGCACTGCCGAGGGAGTTTCTTGCCCTCAATAGTGAAATTGGCTTCCTGCGCTGAGGCTGTTATCATTGCCAATATTAGGGTAAGTAGTGTAATTGTTTTCTTCATATTGAATATGTTTTAGAAATTACAAAACCATCCCGCCCCGCCGCAACTTTGCGGCAGAGAGAGGCAATTGAATTAAATACATAGCGGAAAGTCCCCCGATGTTCACCCGCACATCCGCGGTGGAGGAAATAATCAGCGAGTTTGCTCCTCGTTGGTCGCAGGCTCTCGCTGCCAAATTGTTGGCTGACTTGTATATGGCGCCGGTCATGTGAGCATTGCGAAGCATACGGTATTAATATGTTATTATTGACGACGGCAGTATCTTGTCCACTATCACATAATCTCCGTCGATATGAAAAATCACCGTCAACTTGCGGTGACACACTGTGATCGTCTTGGCCTCGGGGTGGTATAGTTTGGGCAGTCGGTATTTGCTCTGCCCAATGGATGAGGCAAGAAAAGACAAATCCGCCACCTCAATCTTGAGCATCTGCAGATACTCCATTGCATACTCGTAGCGGCGATTGGCAACGAGCCAGTCCCTGAGCCTCACAAGGTCGGCTTCGGCTTCAACGTCGTAGTCAACGAGATACTCCTTCATAGTGATTTCTCACGCTGTCTTCCAACTTCTTCCATAACTCCTCGATGGGGCGGTGATCTTTGCCTCGGTTGGGGTTGTGCAAGTCGTGTTCGATGGAGCGGAGCCAGTCGGCTTTTTCCTCTGGGGTGAGGTCGTCCTGCATTTCCATGACATCGGTGTCATCCAATGTGTCAACCAAAGTATTCATCATTATATTGCATTAAAATCGTTTGCAAAAGTACACACTTTTTTGGACATGACAAAAAAACGCTGATTTTTTTCAGTGTGGATGTCACATTATTTTGAGAATTCTGTAATAAGAGCAAAGGGGTCGACGCGTCTCCCCTTGTCCTTGTCATAGACAGAATCGGTATAGTCTCGCCACACTTTGATGGTTACGGTTGCCGTGAACGGGAATTCGCGTGGCCACGCTATATCCACGTCCTCGTCCACGGGTATGTAGTAATTCTTGTTGCAGTAATCGAAACCAAGAGCAGAGCCTCCTTGTTTCCCAGCGTATACGGGTGCATTATCGAAAAAGTCGTACCGCCCTCCGGTGTTAACCTCTAATGGTAAATCCTTGATGAAAGCGATGCCTTCATCGTTGTATTGCAAGCCGTCAAACAATGATGTGCATTCGGGCACAGTGTCGCTTGCGATGGTGTCGGTTGTTGCGGTGCCGCTCTTGCAGGCGGTCATGGCTGCGAGGGCGAATAACGCCACGCAGAGCATTAGGGTCTTGCTCAGTGATTTTATGTTATTCATACTCTTTGATAAGCTGGTCGATGGTTGGCATCAGTTGTGGGATGTCGACGGCGATGGTTTCCCAGAGTTGGTTTGGGCGTATCTTGTAGTAGCCGTGCACAAGCACGTGGCGCATGCGCTCGATGTCGTCCCAGTTCACTTCGTTGTGGCTGGTGCGGTATTGCAGCGTAAGTTTGTACACCGCCTCGCCTATAATCTCGACGTGTTTCACCAGCCCGAAGTACATCACAGGGTCGGCCTGAGCTTCTTCCAGCGTATGGTGTTTTACGTACTCGGAGAGCACATTTGCAGCTTCGAGAATGTGCTGCAGACGCTCGATGTCTCTAACTTCTTCTCTCATAAATCAGTTGTTTGTCACGGTTGGCCGATTCCACAGCGAAGGGCATCAGGCATCCATCTTCGATTAAGTCCACGCGGCGTCCCGTGCTGCGTTCAAGTTCGCCCATCATGTGCGAAATGGTGAGCAACGAGATGCGAGCCGTATTGTCGTATTGCACCAGTATGTCGATGTCGCTCTCGGGCGTCTCCTCGCCGCGGGCGAACGATCCGAAGAGCCATGCTTTCTCAACGGGCTGCGTCTTGAAATAATCGGCTATGATTTTTTTCATCGCTTGCGTACTCATGGTGTCATCTTTTTTTTCTTTGCCATTATTAACGATCACTCCTTTTATTTATTGTCTAAAGTTATCATTTCTTTCATCGGCGAGCGAGCGGTAGGGGAATTGTTCATATAGAGGGATGTTATATTACGCTGTTTAGATTCCTTATCATTGTCACAGAAATGAAAAACACAGTATACACAGCGATTACACGCACAATCTGAACGGCAAGCATGACGTGTTTCCATTTGTCTTCATTTCTCTAATCGTGCTAACCTGATTTCCTCGTTTATTTCATCTAATGTCAGGTCGGGTGTCAGTCCGGCTTCTGCCCTTGCCCTCATTGCGTCGAATGCCCTTAGGGCTTCGTTCCGTTCTGATTTGATGATAAACGGGATGCATCGCTGCTGCACCACGGCGTTGGCGAAGACATTCATGGCTGTGTTGGCGCTCATGCCAAACTCGGCGCAAAGTGCGTCGAATGCAGATTTCAGTTGTGAGTCCATTCTCACTGTCATAGATACTTGTGCCATATTCTTTATTATTTTTGACGAGATAATGCAAGGTGCAATAGAATTATTGCATCCTGACGTAAAATTGTTATAAATTGCATGTTAAAATCGATTAACAATAGGGTCCGAGGAGGCGGGTGTTTTACCTCCCACAGGCGCCTGTGGGAGGGGTCGCAGCATAGCTTCTCCGAGGGTAATTGCTATGCTGTGGGACACGGAGCAGACGCCTGTGGCGACGGGTGCAAGCGGTAGTGTGGAGTGGAGGAGGTGACGAAATGGCAGGGTTTTGTTTGCTGCGAGGGTGGATGTTTAGTGTTTTGTGTTTCAATGGATAGAGAGGGGTGGGGCGGGGTTGTCAATAAGATTCGGGGGTGCTTTTGTTGAAAAGATTTTCGGATGGTATGGTTGTTGATAGGGATATAGTTGTATCTTTGCAAAAAAATAATCGATAACAAATCAAGTTCAACCTTTAATTAAATCATTATGGCTTTAGTAGTTAACGACGAAAACTTCGAAGAAGTAATCAAGACCGACCTTCCTGTGCTGCTCGATATCGGCGCCACTTGGTGCGGCCCCTGCAAACAGATCGCTCCCATCATCGAGGAGATTGCCACCGAATACGAAGGCAAGGCCGTGGTGGCCAAGGTCGATGTCGACGAGGCTTCGGGCATCGCTGCTCGTTATCGTGTGCGCAACGTTCCCACGGTGCTGTTTATCAAGAACGGCGAGGTGAAAGACAAACATGTGGGCTCGGGTCCCAAGTCGGTGTTTGTCGAGAAGTTGAACGCCATCATGTAATATGGCCGAAAAGGGGAGGGAAGGAACGCCCTCGTTCCAGGAGACGGAGCGTTACAAGTCGCTCGACTTCTTTGCCCGTCAGGTGGTGGAAGGCTTCATAACGGGCCGCCACAAAAGTCCGTTCCACGGTTTCTCGGTGGAGTTCGCGGAGCATCGGCTCTACAACACTGGCGAGTCGACCCGCAACATCGACTGGAAGCTCTATGGACGTACCGACAAGCTGTTTGTCAAGCGTTTCGAAGAGGAAACCAACTTGAGGTGTCAACTGTTGGTGGATCATTCGTCTTCGATGCTCTTCCCTGTGGAGGGGCAGGGCGATGTGGACCATCCCAACAAGTTGACGTTTGCCGCCTACGCTGCCGCCACGCTGGTGGAGCTGCTGTCGCGACAACGCGACGCTTTCGGGTTGACGCTCTTCTCCGACAAGGTGGACCTGCAGACCGAGGTGCGGTCGAGCGTGGTGCACCAACGCTACATCTATTCTCTGTTGGGCGACCTGTTGAAGCCGGTGCAGCCCGACAAGATGGAGAAGCGACAGACCTCCATTGCCGACAACATCCATCTGTTGGCCGAGAAGATGCACCGTCGTTCGTTGGTGGTCATCTTCACCGACGCCTTTGTCCGTCAGGAGGAGCACGAGGCCCTCTTCGACTCGTTACGCCACCTACGCCATTGCAAGCATGAGGTGCTGTTGTTCCACACCTATGACCGCGACAAGGAGATGGAGCTGAACTTCGGCCACCGTCCCGTATGGTTTATCGACATGGAGACCGACACCAAGGTGAAGGCTTTCCCCAACGAGGTGGCCGAGCAGTACCGGCAGACGATGCAGCGGCAGATGTCCGACATCAAACGCCATGCCATCCAGTATCATGTCGACTATGTTCCCGTCGACGTGGGGCGTGGTTTCGATCAGGTGATGCTCCCCTTCCTGCTGAAACGCAGTCGGCATTATTAGTTTAAGTGGTATTATTAAATCGAATGTAAATGAAGAAAATAGTTTTTGCTTTAGCATTGAGTTTCCTCTTTGTGGCGTGCGACCCCGTGGACCGCGACATCAAGCGGCTGGAGCAGATGGCTGCCGACGCTCAGGCCAACGGTGCGTCCTATACCATGGACCAATGGGAGGAGGCACTCGACGAGTTTGAAGACATCACCGACGACCTCAAGAAACAGGAACAGAACCTCAATGCCGACGACCTGTCGCGTATCTCCAAGGCTTCCTTTGCTTTCACCAACACGATGGTGAAGCAGACCACGCTGAACCTGCTGGATGCCGACGGCGAGTTGAACGACGACATTGACGAGTTCATGGAACGGGTGGGCGACGCCTTGGACAAGGAATACACATCGGAAGCAAAGGAATGTGAATATTACGACTGATGTTTGTTACTGTGTTGACAATTAATTAATAAATGACTATAAACTAAAGGTTTAAATGAAAAAAGGACTATTTTTTGTGGCGCTGATGATTGGTGCCATGGGCGTCAAGGCCCAAGTGAACATTCAAGAGATGTATGACTTCAACCGTGGGCATCTTACCACCACGTTGGAGATGTTCAAAGGTGACAAATGGGGAAGCACGTTCTTCTTCAATGATATCTATCATCCCTTCGACATGAATGTTCCCTCGGAATACTATACGGAGATTTCCCGTGCCATCAATTTTTGGCAGGGCACCAAGTTGGCTCCGTTGAGCCTGCATGTCGAGTGGAACGGGGGCAACTTTGCCAGCAACAGCTGGCTCTTTGGTGTGGAGTATTTCCTGCACAGCTCCGACTATTCAAAGAGACTCACCTTCCAGTTGATGTACAAAGAGATAAGTCATATTGTAGTCCATTTGGTCGACTACATTCCGCTGCAATTCACGATGGTGTGGGGTGTGGACAACCTGATGGGTGTCAAAGGTCTACAGTTCAGTGGATTCTTGGATGTCTGGGGCTCGGGCGACACTTGGGTTAATCCTCTGGTTGATCCGACGGATCCGGTTGAGACCACTCATTGGGTGATGTTGGCCGAGCCACAGCTGTGGTACAATATTGGCCAGCATTTCAACTGCGGTCAGTTGTCGATTGGCGGCGAAGTGGAGATGTCGTACAACTTTACCGGTGGCTGGCACGCCACCACCAACTTCTACGAGAACAAGGGGTTCAACGTGGCTCCTTGTCTGGGTTTGAAGTGGAACTTCTAAGGGCATTCGGTGCCTTTTGTTGACATTCCTCGAGGCAACAAGTTCGAGGAATGTCACTTTTTTTTTGCCAATCCGTTGGATTATCCTAACTTTGCATCTTGTGTCGAAAAACCTGCGGCTATATAATCTGTTGTAGGGCAACAAGTTCGGCTTATATATATTATATTTATCTTAAACTATGGACTACAATTTTAACGAGATTGAACCGAAATGGCAGCAGTATTGGCGCGAACAAAAGGTCTATCGTGCCGAAAACAACTCTGACAAGCCTCACTACTATGTGCTCGACATGTTCCCCTATCCCAGTGGCGCGGGACTGCATGTGGGTCACCCTTTGGGCTACATCGCCAGCGATATCTTTTCTCGTTACAAACGTCAGCGGGGATTCAACGTGTTGCATCCCATGGGCTACGACGCCTACGGCCTGCCTGCCGAGCAGTATGCCATCCAGACTGGACAGCACCCTGCCAAAACGACGCTCCAGAACATTGCCCGCTATCGTGAGCAGCTGGACAAGATAGGCTTCAGTTTCGACTGGGACCGCGAGGTGCGTACCTGCGACCCTAAATACTACAAGTGGACGCAATGGACGTTCATCCAACTGTTCAACAGCTGGTACTGCAACCATTCGCAGAAGGCCAAGCCCATCACCGAGCTGGTTGAACATTTTGACAAACAAGGCACTGAGGGCATCGATGCTGCCTGCACGGAACCGCTGACCTTCACCGCCGAGGAGTGGCGAGCCATGGACGAGACCCAGCGCCAGCAGACGCTGATGAACTATCGTCTGGCCTATCTGGCCGACATACCGGTCAACTGGTGTGCCGAACTGGGTACGGTGCTGGCCAACGACGAGGTGGTCAACGGCCTCTCTGTCCGTGGCGGCTATCCTGTGGAACGCAAGCTGATGCGTCAGTGGTCGCTCCGCATCACCGCCTATGCCCAGCGTCTGGTCGACGGACTGGAGAAGGTGGAATGGACCGACTCGCTGAAAGAGATACAACGCAACTGGATAGGTCGTAGCGAGGGTGCTGCTGTGTGGTTCCCGCTCGATGTGAAGTGCAACGCCAACGTGCTGCCGGGTGTGCAGGCATACATGCAGCAGTCTGACCCTCAGCCTGTACCAAGTTTTGAAATTTTCACCACTCGTGCCGACACCATCTTTGGTGTCACCTTCATGGTGTTAGCCCCTGAGCACGAGATGATTCCACAAATCACCACCGACGAGCAACGTCAAGAGGTGGAGGCCTATGTCACTTGGGCCAAGAACCGTAGCGAACGCGAACGTCAGGCCGAGGTAAAGAAAGTCAGCGGTGTGTTCACCGGTGCCTATGCCATCAACCCCCTCACCGAAGAGCGTATTCCCATCTATGTCAGCGACTATGTGCTGATGGGCTATGGCACGGGTGCCATCATGGCTGTGCCTGCCCACGACAGTCGCGACTTCGCTTTTGCCCGCCACTTTGGTCTCCCCATCCGTCAGGTGGTGGTGCCCACGGGCGAAGACCCAAGCCAGTTGACCGACCCTGCCACCTGGACCGACAGCAAGGACAGCAAGTCGGGCGTCATCGTCAACAGCGGTTTCATCACCGGCATGAAGGTCAAGGACGCCATCCGCACCGTCATCTCCAAGCTGGGCGAGATGCAGATAGGCTACCGCACCATCAACTACCGTCTGCGTGACGCCATCTTCAGCCGTCAGCGCTACTGGGGCGAGCCGTTCCCCATCTATTACAAGAACAACATCCCCTATACCATCCCCGAGGAGTGTCTGCCCCTGCAGTTGCCCGACATCAGCGAGTACAAGCCCACTGCCACGGGCGAGCCGCCACTGGGCCATGCCACCCGCTGGGCATGGGACGAAGAGCATCGCCAGGTGGTCGAGACCTCGAAAATCGACCATCAGCATGTGTTCCCCCTCGAGTTGAGCACCATGCCGGGCTTTGCCGGCAGCAGCGGATACTATCTCCGCTACATGGATCCAACCAACGACGAGGCCTATTTCTCGAAACAGGCTGTCGAATACTGGCAAAATGTCGACCTCTATGTGGGTGGTGCCGAGCACGGCACCGGCCATTTGATCTATGCACGTTTCTGGAACAAGTTCCTCTATGACTTGGGTCTCAGTGTGCAGGAAGAGCCTTTCCAGAAGCTGGTCAACCAAGGCATGATACAGGGGCGTAGCAATTTTGTCTATCGTTCCAAGACCAACAACAACCTCTTCATATCGAAGAATATCGAGGGTCGAGAGGCCAACACGGTGCCCATTCATGTCGACATCAATATCGTCGACAACGATGTGTTAGACATCGAGAAGTTCCGCCAATGGCGTCCCGAGTTTGCCAACGCCGAGTTTGAGCTTGAGGATGGCAAATACATCTGTGGATGGGAAGTGGAGAAGATGTCCAAATCGATGTACAACGTACAAAACCCCGACGACCTTGTGGCTCGCTACGGTGCCGACACGTTGCGTCTGTACGAGATGTTCCTGGGTCCGGTGGAGCAGGCCAAGCCTTGGGACACCAACGGTATCGAGGGCGTTTTCCGCTTTATCCGCAAACTGTGGCGACTGTACCACGACGAGAACAACACCTTCTGTGTCGACGACGCTCCTGCTTCGAAGGCCGAGATGAAAGTGTTGCACACCTGCATCAAGAAGGTGACCGACGACATCGAGCGTTTCTCGTTCAACACCGGCGTCAGCAACTTCATGATTTGTGTCAACGAGCTCAGTTCGCTCAAGTGCAACAAGCGTCAGGTGTTGGAACCGTTGGCTGTGCTCATCGCTCCCTTCGCTCCCCACATCGCCGAAGAGCTGTGGCACCTGCTGGGCCATGACGACAGCGTGACCCTTACCGCCTATCCTGCCTGCGAGGAGCAGTATTTGGTCGAAGACTCGTTTAAATATCCTGTCTCGTTCAACGGCAAGATGCGTTTCACGGTCGAGATGCCGCTCACGGCCACTCAACAGGATGTCGTCGAGATGCTGCACCAGAACGGCGACGCCCAGAAGTGGCTGGCCGGAAAGGAGCCCAAGAAGGTGATATTTGTCCCCAAACGTATTATCAACGTGGTCGTTTAACCCTCAACAAAAAGTCAATAAACATACGCTATAAAACATGTTAAGTCGTCATTTCCTGCGTGCCAAAGTGCTGCAAACCCTTTACTCCTACAAATCGGCTGCTTTCGTCGACGAGGCCGATGCCGCCAAGAACTTCAGATACAATGTGGACCATCTCAATGAGTTGGCTGCATTGCAGTTGGGATGTCTGCGTCAGTATATCCACATCCACCGTGTCATTATCGAGACGGGTCTCAAAAAGATGATGCCCACCTTCGAGGAGAAGAATCCTTCGTATCGTCTGGTGGACAATGTGTTCCTGAACCGTTTGTTCGAAAACTACAGCTATCGTCAGCAGGTGGAGAACACGCTCTTCCCGTGGGAACTCCACGAGGATGCTTTCAACAAAGCCTACAACAACCTGAAACAGACCAAACGCTATGTTGAGTATCTGGCTCTCAATACAGTCACCTTCGAGGACGAGAAGCGGATGGCACTCGACTTGTTCAAGTTCCTTATCAACGAGGATGCTGTTCGTTCTGTCTTCCAAGAACGCAGTCTCTGGTGGGAAGATGACTACGACCAGGTGGCACAGTACCTCTATGCCACATTGAAGGACTTTGGCGAAGACTTCGACGAGTCGACTCCGTTGCCAAAGGTGTACGACGACAGTCAGGCAAAGGATGTCGACGACTTCAACTTTGCCCGCCAACTGTTGATTTCCTCCATCCAAACTATGGATGCCAACGAGGAGGTGATACGTCGTTACCTCAAAGGATGGGAATTCGAGCGTGTGGGTCTCAACGAGCTGCTTATCATCAACATGGCGATGGTGGAGTTCACCCAGTGTCCCTCTATCCCCGAGCGTGTCACCATCGACGAGTGCGTGGAACTGGCCAAAGAGTTCTGTGGCGACAAGAGCCGTATCTTTATCAACGGCATTCTCGAGAAGATTATGCTCGAACTTCGTTCGGAAGGCAAGGTCGTGAAGTCGGGTCGTGGTCTCTTTGTACCGCAAGGCAAGGAAGAGTATGGCGAATAACTACAAAAGACAAATGTCAATGAAGAGAAAGAACATATGCTTTATGGCACTCTTGGTCGGCATGGCATGGATGATGTCGGCTTGTGGTGGTCATAGCGACGACCAGGTGGACACCAGTTTGGTGCACAACCCCAACAGCGCCCAAGGCTACAACGACAAGGAAAAGGTGCCGCAAATCAGGTTCGACAAGGAGATGCACGACTTCGGTGTCCTTGCTGCCGGCGAGAATATCTCGTACAGTTTCAAGTTCACCAATGCGGGCAACGCCGACTTGATTATCACCAACTGTGAAGCTACTTGTGGATGCACGGTGGCCGACTATCCCCGCAACACCATCGCTCCTGGCGAAGGGGGCTATGTCACCGTCACCTTCAACAGTGCCGGCAAGGCAGGTCAGCAGTTGCAAGAGGTCACAGTGGTGACCAATGCACAACCGGCTCGCACCAAGCTTCGCATACAGGCACAGGTGCGATAATATGGAAACAAAACAAACAATCGAAAACAATAATAAAACAGAACAAAGATGAATACAATGTTAGTATTGCTCGACGGTCAGGCTGCCAACGGTGGCGGCATGGGTTCGATGCTTTTGATGGTCCTCGTGCTGATTCTCCTGATGTGGTTCATGGGCAGTGGCCAGCGTAAACAAGCCAAGAAAGAGAAAGAGTTTCGTGAGAAAATGCAGAAAGGCGACCGCGTGACCTTCTCGGGCGGTATCTATGGCAAGGTTCACTCGGTGGGTGAGACCACAGTGGAGATCGAGGTCTCCAACGGTACCATCCTCACTGTCGAAAAGAGCATGGTGACCCCTATTCCTGAATCCAACACCCAAAGCAAGTAGACGATGTTTCTCTGCCGTGGGTAGACCACGGTACGGTTACAGCTTATGGAGACAGGAAATAGACGGCAAGGCTGGAAGTCGTTCCTTATCATACTGGCAGTGACACTGTTGGTGTGGCTGGGCGTTTCTATGTCGACCACCAGCACATACCCGACAATGGTCAGGGTGGCCTATGTGGGTGTCGACACAGCCCGCTATGCTGTCCTGCAAGCCGACACGACCGTCACCTTCAACATGGTGACCAATGGCTTTACTGCCTTCCAGCACAGCCTCTCGCTACGCCAGAAAGAGTTGCAGGTAAAGATACCCTCGATTAGCGGCAACCGCAACGGCGAGCCGTCTACGATACGCATCTCTGTGGCCCAACAGATACGCGACTATCGCAACCAGTTGGGTCTGAACGAGAAAGTGAATCTTCAGCCTGTTACCGAGAATCTGCAGATTGTCTTGGCTGAACGTCAAGCAAAGGTGTTCTATCCAAGGCTCGACAATGTCTCGTTCTCCTTTGCTCCAGGCTATAGTCTTTATGGTATGCCTCGTATCGAACCCGACTCGGTGGTGTTGTATGGCAGTGAGGTGTCTCTCTCCAAGGTGAGTCGTGTCGATGCTGCTGCCACGCAGATAGCCAACATCGGGTTGTCCGACACGTTCACCGTTGCCCTCGACGACGGTTGGCGAAAGTACCCCGACCTGCGTATCTCACACAGTACCATTCGGGTGTACATACCCACAGAGGAGAGCTCGGAACAGAGTGTCGAGGTCCCTGTTCGCTACACTCTTCGCGACTCGTCGATGAACGTGAGGCTCTATCCCGACCGGGTCACGGTCAACTATTGGGTGGCCACCAAGGACTTTGACCGTCCCCAACCCAAGGACTTTGTCGTCGAAGCCCGTGGCTTTGAACGTGGTGTCTCCAGCGTTCCACTTGTGGTCACCTCCTTCCCTGACTATGTACGCATCAAAGACTTGTCTTCGACCCACGCACAAGTGGTCCTCATCCAAAAGCAAAAAAAGAACGTTGGCAATCATTGAGTATGTCATCACCGCTTAAGATAGGACTGACAGGAGGCATAGGCTGTGGCAAGACCACAGTGCTGCATCATTTCCGACAGATGGGGGTGCCCTGTTTCATTGCCGATGAGGTGGCTGCGGGCTATTATGACGACCCACAGTTTGTCGCTCAAGTGGCTGATTTGTTAGGACAACAGGTGGTTCGCCCCGATGGCAGCGTCGACAAGCAGGCCATAGCACAGATTGTCTTCTCCGACCGAAAGCAGTTGCTCCGTCTCAATGCGTTGGTACATCCCCGTGTCATGCAGTCTTTCCTCCAATGGTGTGACCGGCAAGAAGCTTCGTATGTCCTGTTCGAGAGTGCCATCATCTATGAATATCAACTGGAAAAACACCTCGACAAAGTGATAGTGGTCTATCTGGAGAAAGAGGAACGTCTGCGTCGGCTGGTGCTTCGCGACCATACCTCTCGCGAGCGGCTTGAGGC
>CAJOQB010000233.1 GCA_905236405.1 uncultured Bacteroidales bacterium | reverse complement strand
TATATTGGAGAAGACTTTGTCCTCAAACTTGCTTGGCACTATGTCGAACCACAGGGGCAGAAGGTTGGCGGTGACGGTGTTGTGGTCGTAGCGTCCGGTGAGGGTGTCGAGATAGCGGGCGTTGTAGGCGCTTCTGACAAAGTCCATCTCGTTTTGGAAAAATGCTGTGTCGGCATACTGGCCGAGCAATGAAGCGAAGCCTTTCATGAGATGGCAGTAGAGGTAGTAGTAGGGTGTGGAGAGGTTCCCTGGCCAAGTCATACGATTGGTGTCTTTGGTGTGGATAAGTTCGGGGCTCTCGGGCGGAACACACCAGTCGCCGTAGGTGTCGCGGATGAGGATGCCGTCTTTGAGGTAGTATTTCTTCATATGGAGCATCCAACGTTTCATGGCGTCGTAGTGTTGTTCGATGGGGCGAAGGTCTCCGAAACGGACATAGAGCATATTGGCAACGGTGATGAAGGCTCCCGGCCAAGTCATGTTGTCGGTGTAGTTGCGCCAGTAGGCGGGGGCGACGTCGGAGAGGGCGCCGTTGTCGAATTGGCAGTCTTCGAGGTCTTGCAGCCATTTGGCGTAGAGGGCATGATTGTCGAAGATGTAGCTCTCGCCGTAGCAGCCAGAGGTACGGTCGCCCGTCCATCCCATTCGCTCGTCGCGTTGGGGGCAGTCGGTGGGCATGCTGCGGTAATTGCCGCGGATGCCCCATGTGGCATTACGATAGACGGCGTTGATCACCTCGTTGGAGGTCTCGAAGTTGCCCGTCATGGGCATTTCGTCGTACATTACAAGTCCAGTGAAATCTTCTATATTGGGAGCAGTGGTGAGACCCGATATTTCCACATAGCGGAAACCATGGTAAACAAATATTGGCCTGAAAGTATGAAAATCTGTAAGGTAGGATGCAATATAACGGTCAGTACACTCCGCCGAGCGGAGGTTGTCGACATAAAGTGTGCTATCGGCTTTTAGCAATTCGGCATAGCGGAAAGTGACGGTGTCGCCCTCATTCAAATTCAAATCTCTGTTGTCCAGAAACCATTGCAATATGCCTACCATATTCTGACCCATATCGAGAATCCACTTGTCGCCTTTTTTGAATAATGCCACAGGCTTCAATTCGTGTTGCACCTTTATGTTGGGATTGGGCTGCGGGGTGAGGAGCTGCATCGGGTCGGGCCGCTGATAGTTGTCTGGCAGAGGGCTGCCGGTTTTGACAGGGTATTCGCGTGCCACACGATGGCGGGGGTTGTAGATGTCCTCGAGGTACATATTCTGACGGTCGTAATCGACTACGACATCATCCCAAGTACTATCGTTATAGTCTCCTGGATGGAACCATCTGTACAAATTATAATGATTGTCAAATGTATAACCGTCAAACTCGTTAGCCTTGCGTATGGGACCGCGGTTGGTTATCTTCCAGCCCTCGCCACTTACAATGGTGTCAGCGGTCCCGTCCCTATAGAACACCTCGAGTTGCATCAGCAACTGCGGCCGACCGTAGTGTGCGGCGTGGTTGATTCCGCACCACTCCAGGTAGTTTGTGTCGTGGCGAGGGGTAGTGAAGCGTCCTGGTGCGAGGATTATGCCGACGGTGTTTGTGCCGCCTTCGTGTAAATAATCAGTCACATCGTAGGTGTTGAAATAGATACGACGGGTGTAGTCGCTCAAAGCTGGCTTCAGCATCTCTTCTTCAGCCACTTCTATTCCATTGAGGAATACTTGGTATTGTCCCAATCCACTGATGTAAAGGCGTGCTCGGGTAATATCTTCACGCAGTGGAAATTTCTTGCGCAGGTAGCGGGCGGCGATGGCGGTATGACCCTCAATCTTGTCGTCGTCATAGTCGCGTCCAATCCAATGGGCATGCCAATCAGTGGGTGAGAGCAGGCTAATCTCAAAGTGCTGCACGTCGCTCTCGAGGGTTTTCTTTCTACCCTTGTCACCGTAGGTGACGGTGGTATACAACTTCCACCAGCAGCGGTCGCGGCTTTTCAATGGGACACCCTTGTAAGGTATATATAGCATCTGATTGGTGTCCACTGTCTTTGAGTCCCACAGGTCGCCGATGCCATTCGTTGCATTCTCTTCCGAGGAGGCCACAATGATGCGGTATTCCATCTGAACTACATTATTCACCTCCGCCTCGTAGTTCCAACTGAAGCGTGGTTCAGCGGTGGCAAGTGGCATCGAGCCATCTTGCATCTCGACGCTAACGGTCGCCAAGTGTATCTTGCTGCTGCATCCCGCAGCCATTACTGCCAAAAGAATAGTGTATAGCAATCGTTTCATGGCATTGGGGTATGTCACGTGAAAGAAGAGTCGCTTATTATGAAAGAGAAAAAGTGTCGCCTATTTGAACAGTGCCTCGATTTGCTCGTGGTAGGCGGCGGCGACGTTGCGGCGGATAAGCTTCTGCGTCGGGGTGAGCATCTTGTTGGCTTCGCTCCATGTGTCGGCCACAAGGGCGAATTTCTTTATCTGCTCGGTGACGCCCAACTCGGCGTTGTACTTGTCTATAACAGCTTGGTAACGGGTGATGACCCGCTTGTTGGTGATCATCTCCTCTCGGGTTTCGGCTTCGACGTCGTGGCGGTGGCACCAGTCAATCAGCATATCGAAGTCGGGAGCGATGATGGCGGCGGCATATTTCTGGTCGGCGCCCACCACCATCATGTCGAGGATAAAGGGCGACTGCTTCATCTTCTCCTCGATGACTTCGGGGTTGATGAATTTACCCATAGAGGTCTTGAACATGCTCTTGGTGCGTCCCGTGATGAACAGATAGCCGTCTTTGTCGAAGTAACCTGTGTCGCCTGTATGGAACCAGCCTTCGGAGTCGATGGCTTCGGCGGTCAGTTCGGGTTGGTTGTAGTAGCCTTTCATGACGTTGCCACCACGACATTGAATCTCGTGAGTGTCGGGGTCGATACGCACTTCTATCTCACGCATAGCGAAGCCCACGGAGCCAATCTTGCGACCTTTCTTGTCGCTGTTGGTCACAGCGATAAGCGGCGAGCATTCGGTGATGCCGTAACCCTCGTAGAGGTCGAGGCCCACGCAGGAGAAGAAACGGGTCAGACGCGGCTGGATGGTGGCGCCGCCGCTGACGAGCATACCCAGACAACCGCCCATGCTTTCGCGAATCTCTTTGTATACAAGCTTGTCGGCAATTTTTTTCTGTATCTTGTACCAGCAGCTGAGTTTCGATTCGTCGAGGTCGTATTGGAATGCCAAATCGATTGCCCAATCGAAAATCTTCTTGCCAACACCGCTCATCTTCTCG
Organism: uncultured Bacteroidales bacterium; assembly: GCA_905236405.1. Classification (GTDB taxonomy): domain Bacteria; phylum Bacteroidota; class Bacteroidia; order Bacteroidales; family P3; genus Colimorpha. Next base: position 4,871 of record CAJOQB010000233.1, on the reverse strand, counting down.
CCTTTGCGGAAAATCTTGTCGTACACCTTCTCGATGAATCGCGGCACACAAGCCAGCATGTGAGGATGAATCTCCTTGCAGTTGTCGCCCACTTTGGCGATGCTCTCGGCATAGGCGATTTCGAAACAGAGCCACTGATAGAGGTAGCCCATCATACGCTCGTAGATATGGCACATCGGCAGCCAACTCAGGGCGCGTGTCCACGAGGGGTCGGGCGAGTGCTTGATTTCTTGCACATTCATTATCAATCCGCGGTGTGCCAGCATCACTCCCTTGGGGGTGCCTGTGGTGCCGCTGGTGTAGATAAGGGTGCAGACATCGTCGGTGGTCAGAGCGTCCTTCATGGCTTGCAGCTGTTGCGGAGCGTCGGGATGCTCGGCAAGGTATTTGCGACCGATTTCATAGATGTCGTCCATCGATTTCACCCCTTCCACGGGGACAATGGTGCAGAGGTTCTCCAAGTGAGGAAGTTTCTCACGGATGTTGCTGATTTTCTTATAGAGACCTGGTGTCTCGACCACCAACAGACGCACTTGTGCATCGTTGAGGATATACTGGTAGTCCTCTTCGCTGATGGTTGGGTAGATGGGCAGCAACACAGCGCCTGTCTGCTGTACGCCAAAATCGACATAGTTCCATTCGGGACGTCCGGCGGAGATAAGACCGATGTTCTCGCCTTTCTTCACACCGAGATGCATCAAGGCATAACTGATAAGGTTGACTTTCTCTGTATATTCGTCAATAAAGTGGCTCTTCCATTCGCCGTTCTCTTTGTATTTGAATACGGGACGTTCGGGATGAAGCTCGCGACGCCAATCCAACAAATCGAATAATCTTGTAGGCTCTTGCATACGTTTAGTTAATTTGTATTAATTTTGCAAAAGTACTACTTTTTTTTCTAATTGGCCAAATGTTTCCATCAAAAAGTTTTGACATAGCGGATTGTCTGTCCTTTTAAAGCGGTGAAAAAAAGGGTAAAACAAACTTTTTTTTGTTGGATAAAAAAAGAGTGGTATATTTGCAAATCGTTATCGAAAAATGGATTTTTTGTTAAACATCTGAATGATATTGCATAAATGGATTATCAGTTTTTACAAACAGTCAAAGAGGACAAACTCTGCATTCTGACAATCTCAGCGCCTCAGTCGCTCAACGCTCTCAACAGTTCTGTCTTGAACGAGATGCGTCATTTCTTGGAGAATATAGATACGGCAGCCACTCGTTGCCTTATCATCACGGGCGACGGCCCCAAGTCTTTTGTGGCAGGTGCCGACATCAGCGAGATGGCAGGCTTGAACGCTGCCGAGGGCGAGGCTTTCGGCAAACGGGGCGCCGATGTGTTCCGTATGATAGAGACGTTGCCCATCCCTGTGATTGCTGCCGTGAACGGTTTCGCTCTGGGTGGCGGTTGCGAGTTGGCGATGGCTTGCGACATCCGCATCTGTAGCAGCAACGCCCGTTTCGGGCAACCTGAGGTGGGGTTGGGCATCATCCCCGGCTTCAGCGGCACCTACCGCTTGGCCAAACTGGTGGGCATGGGTATGGCCAAACAGCTTATCTTCACAGGCAAGCCCATCAAGAGTGACGAAGCGTTACGTATCGGATTGGTCAACGCCGTTTACGAGCCCGACCAGCTGATGGCTGAGGCACGCAACATGGCTGCCGCCATCATGAACAACGCCCCTGTCGCTGTCGCCTATGCCAAAGAGTGCATCAACGAGGAATACGACCTGCCTGCCGACGAGGCCATCGCCTATGAGAACAGGCTCTTTGGCCAATGCTTCTCCACTGCCGACCAAAAGGCGGGTATGCGTGCTTTCTTGGAGAAGGGCAAAGTGCAATTTGAAGGAAAATAAAATTAGTTACATAATATAAAACACTCAAAAATGAAAATATCTGTTATTGGAACCGGTACTATGGGTTCGGGCGTTGTGCAGGCTTTCGCACAAGCCGGTATGCCCGTGTTGATGAAAAGTCGTTCGCAAGCCAGCCTCGACAAGGCAATGGCTAAAATCACCAAAGGTCTGAGCCGTCTCGTCGAGAAGGGCAAGATGGAGCAGGCAGCTATGGATGCCGTTTTGGCAAACATCAGTTGCGCCACCGAGTACAAAGACTTGGCCGACTGCGACCTGATTATCGAAGCAGCCTCCGAGGATATGGAGATGAAGAAAACCGTCTTTGGCGAGCTCGACCAGCTCTGCAAACCCGAGACCATCTTCGCCACCAACACCTCGTCGCTCTCCATCACTGAGATTGCCGCCGCCACCCAGCGTCCCGCTCAGTTCATCGGTATGCACTTCTTCAACCCCGCTCCTGTGATGAAACTCGTCGAGGTCATCAAAGGTCAGAAGACCAGCGAAGAGGTGTGCAAATGCATCGTCGAGCTCTCCGAGAAGATAGGCAAGGTGCCCGTGCTGGTCAACGAGGCTCCTGGTTTTGTTGTCAACCGCATCCTGATTCCCATGATTAACGAAGCTTGCGGCATTTTGGCCGACGGTGTCGCCAAAGCCGAAGATATCGACAACGCCATGAAGTTGGGTGCCAACCATCCGATGGGTCCCCTCGCTTTGGGCGACCTGATTGGTCTCGATGTTTGCCTCGCCATCATGGAGGTGCTGCATCGCGAGTATGGCGACGACAAGTATCGTCCTCACCCCTTGCTCCGCAAGATGGTTCGCGCTGGCTTGCTGGGTCGCAAGAACGGAGAAGGCTTCTACAAATATTAATATGACGTTTCGTATCGTCGTTTCGATACTGCTGACTGCCTTGTGCCTCGATTCCTTGTGGGCACAAGGCAGTTCTTCTATTGCACAGGGTGGGGGAGAACCCAGTTACAGGATGGCTTTCTTCAATATGGAGAACCTGTTCGACACCCGACGCGACACCCTCCACAACGACGAGGCGTTCACCCCCGAGGGCGACAGGCATTGGACACACCAGAAGATGGACAGCAAGATGAACCTCTTCTGGAAGACGGTGTCGGCTATGGGCGTGGAGACGGGCACCTTGGTACAATTTCCTGCGGTGATAGGCTTGGCGGAGATAGAGAACGAGTGGGTGCTGCGGACACTTTGCCGCTCCTATCCGTTGGGCAGGAACTATGCGTGGCTCCATTTCGAGTCGCCCGATGCCCGAGGGGTCGACTGTGCGATGCTTTATGACAAAAACCAATTCATCCCCTTTGACGCTCACCCCATCAGAGTGAGCGACAGCAGCGTCGGATTCTTCACCCGCGACATCCTTGCTGTCGGAGGCGTCTTCGTGGCCACAGGCGACACCGCCTTCCTCTTTGTCTGCCATTTCCCTTCACGCTTGGGCGGAGAGGTGGCGGATCGGCGGCGGGTCGAGATAGCCAACAGGCTTCGCGGCATGATGGACAGCCTTTCGACGGCTTGCCCTCGGTCGTTGGTTTTAGCGATGGGAGACTTCAACAGCGACCCCCGAAGCGAGCCGATGCGTCGGTTGTGTGACGAAGAGAGGGTGTGCAACATGATGTCGCAACTGCCGCGAGGCGAGGGCTCCTACAAATACCAAGGACAATGGGATTATCTCGACCAAATTGTGTATTGTGGGAACGGGAGTCGTTTGGTGCCCGTCGATGTCGGGGTGTTGCGCCACCCGGCTCTTCTGGTCGACGACCCTCGTTATCAAGGGGTGAAACCCAAACGGACATACAACGGTTTTCGCTATCAGGGAGGGCTGAGCGACCATCTGCCTGTGTATGTCGACCTGCTGTCGGTGAGGTAATTACCTGCTTCCATTCAAAAAATCGCTACTATTAGCGATTGTCGCGTTGGAAAGATGGCTGTATTTTTGCAACAACTTTTGATTATTGTACTATGTTACTATCTGACTTAAAGACAGGAGAAAAGGGCGTTGTTGTCAAGGTGTACGGCTATGGTGCTTTCCGCAAACGCATCATCGAAATGGGCTTTATCCGTGGTGTGAAAGTGGAAGCTGTGTTGAATGCGCCCCTCAAAGACCCTATCAAATACCGAATGATGAACTTCGAGGTGAGCCTCCGTCGCCACGACGCATCGCATGTGGAGATTGTGAGCGAAGAGGAAGCCAAGGAATGGCTGGCAAACGACACCTCCGACCAACCCGCTCTTCCTGCCGACGACCGTCCGGTGACCGAACGGCTGGCTGAACTGCGAAGCAAGACCATCAACGTGGCGTTGGTGGGCAACCCCAACTGCGGCAAGACCAGCATCTTCAATATTGCGGCACATGCCCATGAACGGGTGGGCAACTACAGCGGCGTCACCGTCGACGAGAAGGTGGGCACCTTCGAGTTTGGTGGCTACACGTTCAATCTGATTGATTTGCCAGGCACCTACAGTCTCAGTGCCTACTCGCCCGAAGAACTCTATGTCCGCAAACATATCATAGAGAAACATCCCGACATCATCCTCAACGTGGTCGACGCCACCAACTTGGAACGCAATCTCTACCTCACCACCCAGCTTATCGACATGGACATCACGATGGTGATGGCGTTGAACATCTTCGACGAGTTCCAGAAACATGGCGACCAACTCGACCGCGACCAGCTCTCGACGCTGCTCGGTATGCCCATCGTCCCCACCAAAGGGCGTTCGGGCGAGGGTATCGACAACCTGTTCCGCAAGATTATCGAGGTCTACGAGGGCAAGGACAACACCATCCGCCACATTCACGTCAACCACGGCAAGGAACTGGAATCCTGCATCGACCAGATGCGTAAGGAACTCTATACCCACGGTTTCAGCGACGAACTCTCCACCCGCTTCCTCAGCATCAAGCTGCTCGAGAACGACAAGCAGATGGAGGAGTTCGTCACCGCCAACGACCCCGACGGCAGCGTGCTCAAGATGCGTAACGAGATTGCC
>CAJOQB010000232.1 GCA_905236405.1 uncultured Bacteroidales bacterium | reverse complement strand
TGCCCTGGTGGTGGAATGGTAGACACGGTAGACTCAAAATCTGCTGCTCGCAAGGGCGTGAGGGTTCAAGTCCCTCCCGGGGTACAAGAGAAAGGCGGTTGTTTTCAACCGCCTTTTTTCGTACACAGTTTTTCGTACCCAGGCTGTAGTCGCTCCGTAGTCGCTCCGACTGTTCTACGGTTGTTCTACGGTTTTAGTCGGAGGGAGGACGGAGAGGAGACGGACCGGAGTCGGGGAGGCTCCGGTCCGTCGATTATTGAAGCTTCAGGTGTTTCTGGCCGTTCTGGAGGTAGATGCCGCGGAAGGTGGCGGGGACTTCGGTGCCGAGGTAGCGACCGTCGATGGTGAAGACTCTATTGTCTGATTGCTTGATTGCTTGACTGTTTGAGTCAATTGCCTCGATGCCTGTGGTGCCTCCGTTATTAGCGACAACGCAGTTGCCCTCGAAGTAAGAGGTGCCGTCGCTGACGTTATTGCCGGTGGCGAGCGATGGGGTTGTGGGGGCGGAGATGAATGTAGTCGAGCTGCCGCCGCCACCGGGGCCGCCGCCACCAGGACCGCCACCACCGGGGCCACCGCCGCCAGGGCCGCCGCCGGTGCTGATGGTGGGTGTATAGAAGGCCACAGCATCGTCGCCGTAGGTGACGGTGTACCAACTATTGCTACTGATTGAGGAAGACTGGATATATGGCTGGTTGATTTCTCTGGCATTCTCTATGCCGCCGACGGCAATAACAACGCCGCCGCTGATGTAGACCTTCTTGCCCTCCTCGCTGTTGGCGTCGATGGCCAGCTCAGGTGAGCGGGCGCCGATGGCATAGACGAGGCCACCGTTGATGTAGAGGTTGCCGTTGGCGTCGAGGCCGTCGTTGTTGTTGGAATGCGCATAGACGTAGCCACCGAATATAAGCATGTTTTGTGCCGAGTTGATGCCGTCGTCGTAGGAGTTGACATATATCTCTCCGCCATAGATATCCAGAGTGTTCTTGCTTTCAATGCCCTCACCGTTGGTGCCGGTGGTGGTGACCTTGATTTTACCACCGTGGATAACAATGGCTCCACTATAGGTGTAACTGTTGGTGCCCACCTCGGTCTTCAGGCCAGCCTTGATGCCCTTAGGCGAAGAGTAGTAGCTGCTGCTGATGTGGTCGGTGTTGCCGGTATAGTTAGTGTTCTCGGTCGAGCCGTTGTTGTAGTAGAGGCCGCCGCTGGTGCTCACGGTGATATCGCCACCGCTGATGGTGAGGATGCTGTCGCACTTCATTCCCTTGCCGCCAGAGCCGGTGGCAGTGAGCGTGAGAGTTCCGTCGTCGATGGTGATGTTGCGGTCGGCGCTGATGCAGCAGGCTGCCTTGGTTTCCAGGTCGACGGTATCCCACATGCCCTTGCCGGTAGTTGTCACATCGATGACAGCTTCGTCATTAATGAATATGTCGCCGGCACTCTTGATGCCCTTGGCGGCAATGCCGGCGCAGTTGATGGTGATGGTGCCGCCGCTGATATAGATATTGCCGCTGTCCTCATCCTCATGGTCGGCCTGTTCGCCCGTCGAGGCGTCGCCGTCGATGTCGCACTGGATGCCGTCATCCTCTGTGCCGCTGATGTTGATGGTGCCGCTCTCCATCATGAAATACTGGTTGCATGAGATGCCGTCGCCTGCAGCGGAAGTGATGTTGAGGGTGGCGTTCTTCAGCGTGATATACTCGCCGGCTTTGATGGCGTGCTTCACATTGCCAACAACGTTGAGGGTGCCATACTGCTTGAATTCGGCGTGGCCCTTGACGTAGAGGCAGCCCTTCTGCGAGCCGCTGGCAGCATCGACGAGGGTGTTCTCGGTGCCGGTGACGACCTTCACGTTGATGCGCTTGCCGTTCTGGATATGCACCGCCGCGCCGCTGTAGACAGCCGAGACGTTGGTCAGCGTAAGGCCGTTGAGCTCGATGGTGGCCTTGTAGGAGCCCGCCATGTAGAAGCCGCCGTCGGTCGACGTGCCGCTGAGGTTGTAGGTAATCTCATTGGCGAGATTGCTGCCCTGCGCGATGGAGACATGCGCCCCCTGCTGGCTGACGGTCAGGTACTGCGCTGCGCTGTCGCCCACGCTGACCGTGGCGGTGTCGCCGTTGAAGACGACATTAACGCCGTAGTCGCTCTGCGCCATAGCGGCCACACCGCAAGCCAGAGCAATGATTGAAACAAGAAATTTCTTCATATTCATTTATATTAACGGTTAATATTCACTTTCGGCCGTCGCTGTAGTGGCTGTTAGCCTAATTGCCCATCTTCATACGGATATTCTCGGCGAGGAAGGTGGCGACCTGGTCGGAGGAGAAGCGGCTGACGTTGATGACAAGGTCGTAGTTGCGGGCATCGTAGCGCGACACGCCGACGAAGTTTTTGGTAAAAATCTCGCGGGCACGGTCGACATCGTCGATGAATTTGGCAGCATTCCGCTCGTCGAGGTTCTCGCGCTCAGCGATATTCCGGATGCGCACGTCGCGGTCGGCAATAAGGAAGATGTGTATCGCGTCGGGATTGTCCTTGAAGATGTGGAAGCCTGCGCGGCCAACAATGATGCAGCTCTCCTGCTCGGCCAGGTTTCGCATGATTTGCGACTCGGCGTAGTAGAGCTCGCGCGAGGTGACTTTCTTGTTTTCTGTCAGGTATCTGTCGCCCTCGGTGCCGAACTGGCGGTAGAACTGGCAGAGGTCGTCCCACAGGTTGAGTTTCTGGCTCTTGATGCGTTGGATTTCCTTCTTGTCGAGATTGTATTTCTCGCAGATGGCCTCGATGATGGCCTTGTCGTAGACCTTCAGTCCGAGTATTTCTCCCATACGGCAGGCGATATCCCTGCCGCCACTCCCGCATTCGCGGTTGATGGTGATGATGGTTTTATTCATGATTAACTCTCTTTTAGTTGACTATATTATATGCTATTTGTTTTCCTGCTTTTAAAAGTGCAAAAGTACGAAGAAAATCTGGATTGGCAAAAATATATTAGCCACTAAGGTCTTAATTCTTTGTTATCCTGTGTTTGAGCGTCATAGTCAGGCATATTGTCATAATACTTGCTTGCAGTAAATAACATATAAACCAATGTGATGTCAGCTATAATCCAAAATGTTATTGTTATTGCAGAATTCATAATCGTCAGTGGTCTAATGTTCGTTTTCGGTTCCTTGATACTTTCGTTGTCTATATTATTGTGCCGCATATCTTATGTTATTATGGTGTTAATTTGTCTCATGTAGGTATTGCGAAGTGGTCGGAAGTTCTCTCCTGATGCATGATGGCAAGCGGATAGCTCTAAACCGAATTTCTGACGAAAGAAAAATAATTTTGGTCAAGTGTAGGGAATAGTGTATCTTTGCACTTTTAGATGTTCCCCTTCCAAAGGGAGGGGTGTTTATATAAAATGTTGATAAATAATAAATAATATAAATAATTATGAATACATTGAGTAATCTTCCCGACCTGTTAGGTCTCCACATCGGCAATCCGTTAGGCCTGAGTGCGCTGGCGATGCTGATAATTATTTTTGTTGTGGTTGCGGCCATGACGGTGTTCAACCACCAAATACGTTTTCGCGACGGCGGACGTTTCTATCCAGCGCTGTACATCCTCTTCGGCGTGTCGCTGCTGGCGGTGTTCTATTACGTCTTTCAGGCCGACTTGCCGAAGGTGGGCGATGTTGCCATGGGGGCGGTTAGCTCCACTTCGGTCGCTGACCCCTGCATCGGCTGGTTCTGTCGCTCGTCGGTGGTAGGTACGGCATGGGCTGTGGTGGGCATTGTGTTGGCCACCATAGTGTCGTTTTGGCTGTTCATCGCCACCATGCAGATTGTGGCCCAGATATCAGTCGAGGCTGGCATGTCGCTTGAAGAGAAACGCTGGAAAGAGTGGAAGTGGGGACTGGTCGTTGTGCTGCTCGCTGTGTCGGTGGCAGGCATTTCCTTCGAGTTGAACCGTACTGTCGGCAGCTGGATGTTAATCATAGGCTCGTTGCTGACGGTGGCATTCGTCATCTTCAAGATAGTGCGCGACACCATCTACTGCGGCAACTTCCTGTGGGCCCTGCTTATCGGGCTGGTGTTCCTGCTGGGCACCGCCGCCTCGATGACCATTTTCCTTGAGGTGATTCATGCTTGCGTCTTCCTGACAGTGCTCCTCGCTGCATTCCTCGCCATGGCTAAGGCCAGAAAGAAAAAGCCCGCCAAGAAATGAAAAAATCCAAGTCGTTCTCACGACGGCTGAGCAGCAGGATAACGATTTTTGTTGTCATCATCTTCCTGATCGAGATGATTGTGGTGGACTTGATGTCGACCAAAATCATTGCCGAAGAGGCCACTCGCTCTACCAGTCACATGCTGCATGGCACCATCAGCGAAATTGAACTTCCGCTGGGCGAGGTGGAGATAGCCACTCAAACTATTTCTGCCCTTATCGCCACCATGCCCGACAATGACTATGCCAGCAGGATAGTGAGACAAGCTGTCGAGGTCGACTCGCTTATCTGTGGCGGTTCGGTGATATATCCCTCTGACAAGGGTTCCAGAGCGTCGATGTCTTATGAGGACTCGGCAGGTGTGGTTCATAGTTATTTCCTGATAGGTGGATGGAAAGAGGACTCTTGGGTAGAGCGCTGCATTGCTATGGTCGACCAGGTCCGTGCCCCGTTCTGGGTAGAACCCTATAAGGCCGAAGGAAACCGAAACCTGCGCGTTACCGCCTACTGCCACCCTATCTTCCGCGAGGTGGACGGCGACAGTGTACTCTACGCCATTGTCACTACCGAGCTGCCTGTAGACTGGATAGAGCGTAAATGCGAAGCTATGCGCCCCTATCCCAACTCGCTGACCACAATCATGTGCGGCCATTCCGTCATAGGGCTGCGCGACAGTGTTCTCATCGCAAAGATGCAAGCGGCGATAGCCGAGGACGAGAACTTGCAGGACCTGCAGGAAAATATGAAGAAGGGTGAGGATAGCATGCGCCGCATAGGCTCGGGCCGCAACGTGGGCTACATAGTCTATGGCCCCCTGCACAACGGCTGGGTGGCATCGGTGATTTGCCAGTACAAGGAGGTGCTTTACCACTCTTCATTGATGCACGCAAACCTCTTGATTATCGGTCTTGTTGTCATCGTGCTGCTCTACTTCATCTGCCGCCTGGCCATCCAACGCATGACGACCCCCATCACACAGCTCTCCGACGCCGCCTTGCGTATGGCCAAGGGCGACCTGAACACCCGGCTGCCGGAAATCAAGAGCAACGACGAGATGCAGCACCTGCACGACTCGTTCGTCTACATGCAGAACTCCATCACCGAATACATCGACGAGCTAAAGACAACCACTGCCGCCAACGAGCGCATGGAGTCGGAGCTCGGCGTGGCCCGCAACATACAGATGGGCATGCTGCACACCGACTTCCCTCCCAATGTAGCAGCGTTGCTGGTGCCCGCCAAGGAGGTAGGCGGCGACCTCTACGACTTCGTGCAGAAGGGCAAATACCTCTATTTCACCATCGGCGACGTATCGGGCAAGGGTGTCCCTGCCTCGCTGATGATGGCCATCACGCGTGCTGGCCTACGCTTTGTGGCCGGTATGGAGCAGACGATGGACAAACTGCTGGAGCGTGTCAACGTCAGCGTTACCGACACCAACTCCAACGAAATGTTTGTAACCCTCTTCATGGGACGCATCAACCTCGAGACCCACCACATGGAGTACTGCAACGCCGGTCACAACCCCATCATCGTGGTGCCGCCAGACAGCGAGCCCTACTTCCTCAAATGCAAGCCCAATCTGGCCATCGGCCTCTTCGAGGATTTTGTCTACGAGGCAGAGAGTCTCGATTTGTCTGCCGGTACCCGCCTTGTGCTCTACACCGACGGTGTCAACGAAGCCGAGCGTGCTGACAAGAGCCTCTTCGGCAACGACCGTCTGCTGGCGTGGGCAGGGAGCGACCTGGTGCGCAATACCGCCACCCCAGACAAAGAAGTGGTGGACAGCCTGTACAACAAAGTGCAGCGCTTCACCGAGGGTAACCCCCAGAACGACGACATTACCATCATGAGTATTTTAGTGTAATCACATAAACCATGAAAAAGAGATTCAATCCCATCAAAGATAAAAGCAGCGAAATCATCGAGTTCCTCATGGCGTCGCCCGACATGCCTGACGACGAAGCACTGCGCTTCAAGCTTCGCCTCTCCATCGAGGAGGCCGTCGAGAATGTGGTGCGCTATGCTTACGAGGGCGGCATAGGCTGGCTCGAGGCAGGCACGTCGCTCGACAAGGACACGTTGATGCTCACCGTCGAGCTGCGCGATGCTGGCATGCCTTTCAACCCACTCGACCGCGAGGACCCAGACATCACCCTCTCGGCTGAAGAACGCGAGATAGGAGGTCTCGGAATATTCCTCTGCAAGCAGATGATGGACAGCCTCAACTACCGCTACGAGGACGGCAACAATATCCTCACCATGACAAAGAAAATAAGTGAATAAACATTCTGCTATGGACATAACGATAAAGAATGAGGGAGAGAAGACCTTCGTGACGCTTAACGGACGCCTCGATACCACCAACGCCGACCAGTTTATGGCCGACATACAGCCGCTTATGACCTCCCCTAAGCCCGATATTGACATTGACTGCACTAACATGACCTACACCTCGTCGCAGGGTCTACGCATCTTTCTCTCACTCCAAAAGAGCGTACTCGCCCGTGGTGGCAAGATGGTGATGCTTAACATGAATCCCCAAGTGAAAGAAGTCTTCGACATCACAGGCTTCTCTAACATTATTGCCATCCGATAACACACCATGAAGCTCGACATGCATTGCGAGATGATACTCGATGAGTATCGCGACCGCCTCCCCGTCCTGAATCGACTGAAAGACGTGGTGCTTGACATACTTCAACGGACGTTGAAGGAGAACAGTATGGTAGTTACCGCCATTGAGGGCCGTGTGAAGACTGAGGGCAGCCTGACCGGTAAGTTGGAGCTGAAGGGCAACAAGTACCACACCATCGATGACATCACCGACATCGTCGGCACCCGCATCATCACCTTCTTCAGCGACGAGGTGGACAAGATAGCAGCCCTGGTGGAACGCATGTTCGAGATAGACTGGGACAACTCGGTCGACAAACGCAAGATGCTCGAAATAGACCGCTTCGGCTATATGTCGCTGCACTACATCTGCCGCATTCCCAAAGCACTTTACGAAGACCCGCAGCAGCCTCTGCTCAACGAGATACGCTTCGAGCTGCAGATGCGCACCGCACTACAACATGTGTGGGCCAACATGCAGCACGACACTGGCTACAAGAGCGCCGTGGAGATACCCCCTGAACACCAGCGCAGCCTCAACCGTTTGGCCGGTATCCTCGAGCTTGCCGACGAACAGTTCAGCCGCATACGCAAAGAAATCAACGACTACCGCCGCAACGTGCAGTCGCTCGTGGCCAGCGGTGACTTCAATGAGGTGCCACTCAACGGTGACACCTTCCGCAGCTACTGCGAACTGCACCCCTTCCAGCGCTTGGCCGAGAAAATAGCCACCATCAACCAAGCCGAGCTCTATGAGGACAGCCCCATGCCCTACTACAAGATACTGCTCCGCCTAAACATGAAAACCATTGGCGATGTGGAGCGTATGCGTGCCGAATGTAGCGACGGTGCCTACCAGCTGGCCCTAATACAACTCGCCGGCACGGGGCTCGATATCGTGGCCTACTCGGTGGCCCTGCAGAACCTTTGCATCGTCAAAATACTCCGGCTCGGCTACGGTGTGGCAGGCCTCACCGGCATGTTCGACGCCATCTACGGCAAAAGCGCCTACAACGCCCAGCGTGCCGACCGCATCTACCAACAGGCCCAGCGTGCCAACCTAATCTAACGGCAATCAATCACCATGGACACCACATTATTCGACCGAGCAGCACAGTTCGCCATCGAGGCCCACCGCGGCGCCGAGCGTCGTGGCAAAGGCTTCCCCTACATCATACACCCCATGGAAGCCGCCGCCATCGTTGCCACCATCACCAACGACCCCGAGATGCTCGCCGCCGCCATACTACACGACACCGTCGAAGACACCGACACGACCATCGAACAGATAGAGGCTCTCTTCGGCTCTCGTGTCGCACACCTGGTGCACATAGAGACAGCACAGAAAGGGCTCTCGTGGCGTGGGCGCCGAGAGGTTCAGATGGAACGCATCCGCCAGGCTGACCGCGACTGCAAGATTGTGGCTATGGGCGACAAACTCTCAAACCTACGTGCCATTGCACTCGACTGCCGAATGCTGGGCGACTCCCTCTGGAACCGTTTCCATGCCCCCGATGGAAAAAAAGATATAGAATGGTACTACCGCGGCCTCGCCTCGGCCCTCGACGAGCTGGTCGACACACCACCATACCACGAATTCCTCACCCTGTTAGAGGAGACCTTTCCCTCCAGTTAGACCTCGCCACATGTATTATTTCTCCCAAGCGTTGATATCCACGGTATGGTGCAGGCCGGAGACCACCTGGGCTACAGTAGCCACTGGAGCATACACAGACAAACTCTTAACCCTTAAACCTTAATTCGTTCCAATGAATAAAAGACTATCCTTTTTTATGGCCGCGAGCCTTTTGTTGCTCTTCTCGTGTGGCAAGAAGGACAAGGTGCCGTCGGGATGGACCGACACCATCGGTGTGGAGGCACTCGTGATAAACGACGGCAGCACGCCGACCGAACGCAACTACGTGGGCGACATAGAGTCGGAGCAGGAGGCGACACTCTCGTTTGCACTGGGTGGTTCACTGACCATGGTGGCCGTGAAGAACGGCGACCGTGTAACCAAGGGGCAGCTGCTTGCCAAAGTGGATGCTACCACCGCCGCAAGCCTGCATGCCACCGCGTTGGCAACTCTGGGACAGGCCGAGGATGCCTACCGCCGTCTGGAGGCTGTGCACCGTGAAGGTGGCCTCAGCGAGGTGAAATGGGTAGAGATGGAGACCAACTTGGAGAAGGCGCGCCAAGCCGAGGTGAGTGCCCGCAAGCATCTGGAGGATTGCACCCTTCGAGCCCCCTTTAGCGGTGTGGTGATATGCGGCAGTCGTGTTGTGGGCCAGGAGATGAAACCCGGTGAGACCTTCTGTCGTGTGCTCGACATGAAACGCCTGCGAGTCGACTTTTCCGTTCCCGAACAGGAGATATCCCAGATAAAGGTGGGCGATGTCGCCGATGCCACAGTACCCGCCCTTGGCAACGCACCTCTGAAATTGTGTATAACCGACAAAAGCTTTGCCGCCAATCCTCTGGGACATACCTATAAAGTCCATGCCTCGATAGTGTCGGGCGAAAACAAAAACCTGCTGCCCGATATGGTTGCCAAAGTGCATATCACGCTGAGTGCCATGGGCGGTATCGTGGTGCCTGCTGACTGCATCCAAACCATGCCCGAAGGTACAGTGGTATGGGTGGTCAAAAATGGAAAAGCCGAACATCGACCCATCACGGTGGGCGATTTTATCCGCAACGGTGTGGTTGTGAAAGAGGGGCTGTTGGCTGGCGACACAGTGGTGACTGCAGGTCAGCAGAAGCTGTATACCGGAGCAAAGGTGAGAGTAAACCATAAACCATAAAACCACCCCATGGCACGGTATTCCAACATGATACAGAAGACAATGCGGAGTTTCCCGATTCTCGCATTCACGGTACTGATAGCCATAGGCATCGGTATCTACGCATTGCCTCATCTGAACAAGAACGAGTTTCCCAACATAAAGATCAAGCAGGGAGTGGTAGCGGTGGTTTATCCGGGTGCCACCGCCGAGGAGATTGAAGAGCAGGTTGCTGGCAAGGTGGAAGAATATCTTTTCACTTTTACCGATGTGGACAAGAACAATACCTACTCCTACAGCCAGAATGGTATGCTGTATGTGTTTGTCTCGCTGGTACACTCGGACGACGACCCAAAGGTTACTTGGTCGCGCATACGGGAAGGACTATCGCTCTTCCGGATGCAGAGCCTGCCACAGGGAGTGGCGGCGACGGCAGTCATCGACGACTTCGGCGACGCCTCGTCGCTACTGCTGGCCATCGAGAGCGGCGAACGCTCGCCGCGCGAACTGGAGGCTGTGGCCAAGCAACTCTCTTCACGCCTGCGCAACATCCCCGAGATGGGACGCATAAGCATCGTGGGCGACCAGAAAGAGGAGATAGCGGTGCACATGGATCCCATGAAGCTGACACAATATGCCATCTCGCCATCGGTGGTATCGGCTGAGCTGGCGGCCCACGGCTTCCGCACCATCTCGGGCAAGATAAGCAACGACGAGGGTAGTGCTTTGGTGCAAGTCACCATCCCTTACGGCAATATCTACGAGCTGAGCGAGTTGGTCATCTTTGCCGACCCTGCCACGGGCCAAACGTTGCGCCTGCGTGACGTGGCCACCCTTGAGCCACGCTACCAAGAATCGAAACCTCACATCAAATACTGTGA
>CAJOQB010000231.1 GCA_905236405.1 uncultured Bacteroidales bacterium | reverse complement strand
GGCAAAGATACATCAACTTTTGGAACCACCAAACTTTTTTTGTCGTCCCATTTGGCTGCGATTCCGAAATGTTAAACCACCGTTGCCCGAATGCCCCCAAACTGACGTTAAGTGACGATAAGTGACGCTAAATGGAAATAAGTGGAGGAAAATGTTAAGCGGCTTGCTCGGAAAAAAAATTTTGCGTATGGCATCCCTTCCGATCATCCACAAAACAGTGGCGACGGACAAAAAAAGCCAAATTTGATATGTGCTATTTGAACTGCAGGAGGATGGCGTTGGTGGCCACCTCGGTTTCGTTAACCAGCACTTGATGCGTCTGGGGACTGGCCAGCTCGATATTCTCTGACGGGGCTTGCTGCTTGACCAAGAAGTTGCGTATGGCTTCCAGTCGCGAGGTACAAATCAGTCGGTTGTAGTTGGTGTTGCTGCGTTCGGAATAGACGGCTGTTATCTCGATCGACCGTTGGGGGTTCTGTTGCAAGAAACGCGCCACCGACTCGAGGGTCTGTTGTCCTTCGTTGACCAAATCGGTGCCCACTTCGGACCCAAAGAGATGGATGCATTGGTAGACATAGGGGCGAAGGGTGTCGAAGGTGAGCAACAGGATGGGGTAGTTGACCGATTGCAGGAGGTTTTCGGTTTCGGTGCGATGGGTGTTCACCTCGATGGTGTTGGAGAGATAGTTGTCGGTGGAGAAAGTGACAAGATAGTCCTCTTCGGGTTGCAGGTAGAGTCGGTAGTGACCTTGGTTGCCGTTGTACTGGCTAAACAATACTGTGTTGCGGCTCGAGGCAAGGGAGATGTCGATACGCACATGAGACAGTCGGTTGCCGGTGGTGATGTTTTCCACGTCGCCCTCCAACAGGTAGCTGTCCATGCGGCCTTGTGACACAAAGAGTTGGTCGGTGGCGTTGCGGTCGGAGACAAAGACGGCGGTTTGCGTGGCGGAAACAGTCACCATCTCGTAGTCGCCCGACAGGGAACTGAGCGGGTAGGGGATGCGTTGTTCCTCGCTGCGACCGATGGGGAACGTGAAGACGGTGTCGCCCGATTGGTTGGAGGTAGCTATCAGCCGTGTGCAGAAGAAGTCGTGTCCGGTGGACGAGAAGTCGCTGTTGGTGGCGTAATAGAGAAAGTCGTTGTCGATGAAGGGGGCTGTCTCGTTGCCGGTGGTGTTGATGCGACGACCCATATTGCGGGGCTCTTGCCATTCGCCGTCCACCATTCGGGAATACCATAGGTCGTAGCCGCCGAAGCCATAGAAGTCGTCGGAGGAAAAGACCATGAGGTCGCCTGTGGCGGAGAAGACGGGATGCTCGATGGAGGAGGAGAACTTGCCGAGTTTCACCTTGCTCACCACGGGTTTGCCGTTGCGTGTCTCGTCATAGTGGAGCCGGAACAGTTGGCTGACCCCTTTGTTGCTGGTTTTGGTGAAGAAGTAGTCGCCCGTCTGTGGGTGTTTCACCACATACTCCATCTTGTCGTCGACTTGCAGCATCTGTTCGTCGGCGGTGGCTCGTCCCAGTCCTCCCTCTTGCAGCGGTGCCGAGAAGAGCACGTCGGCATTGTGGAAAAACAGACGCCCGTCAACGATGGATAGGTTACGCACTTTCCCTACGGTCTTGATTTGTCCTTGTTGCCGGACGTCAATCGTATGGTTGGTGTCGGTGAACGTCACCTGTGCCTCGATGCCTGCGGCAGCAAGCATCAGGACAAAAAGCGATAGTGCGTATCGTGTTGTTTTCATTGCAACGTGGGATTTGTTGTTACACCATCACCAAGGGCAGCACTTGACTCATCTCGCTGATGTAGGAAAAGTCGAGTCCTTTGATATAGTCGGAGGGTATCTCTTCGATGTCGCGTTGGTTCTCGTGCGAGAGCACCAGATGCTTCACTCCGGCAGCCTTGGCCGCCAGTATTTTTTCACGAATGCCGCCCACGGCGGTCACTTGGCCACGCAGGGTGATCTCGCCCGTCATGGCATAGTCGGAACGGACAGCGCGACCGGTGAGGGTGGAGACCATGGCGGTGAACATGGTGATGCCTGCCGAGGGACCGTCTTTGGGTGTGGCGCCTTCGGGGACGTGGACATGGATGTTGGTCTCGCTCAGCTGGTCGATGTCGATGCTCAGCTGGTCGGCGTTCGACTTGATGTATTCATAGGCCAGGGTGGCCGACTCCTTCATGACGTCGCCTAAGTTGCCGGTCATCGTCAGATTGCCTTTGCCTTTCGACTTGGAGGCTTCGACAAAGAGGGTCTCGCCTCCCACCTGGGTCCATGCAAGGCCGGTGACGACACCCACGCGGGGCGACAGCCCTTTGACGGAGTCGTGACGGATGGGAAGTCCCAGAATGCCCTGCAACTCGTCGACCTTGACGGCGGTAGCCACCTCTTCGCCTTTGACCATCTGGACGGCTTTGTGCCGCAACACTTTGGCGATGGTCTGCTCCAGTTGTCGGACACCTGCCTCGCGTGTGTATTCGTTGATGATGTGACGCAGCACCTGTTCGCTGAAGGTGAATTTGCGGGCGGGCAGCCCCAGCTCCTTCAGTTGGCGTGGGACGATGTGGTGTTTGGCAATCTCAATCTTCTCCTCCATGACATAGCCCGACAGGTTGATGACTTCCATGCGGTCGAGCAGTGGACGCTGAATGGTGCTCAGGTCGTTGGCTGTGGCGATGAACATCACGTGCGAGAGGTCGTAGTCGAAGTCGAGGAAGTTGTCGTGGAAGGCGCTGTTCTGCTCGGGGTCGAGTACTTCGAGCAACGCGCTGGTGGGGTCGCCGTTATGGGTCATCGTCTGCACTTTGTCAATCTCGTCGAGGACAAAGACGGGGTTGATGGTGCCGGCTCGCTTGATGTTCTGGATGATGCGGCCCGGCATAGCGCTGACATAGGTACGACGGTGGCCACGGATTTCCGACTCGTCGTTGACGCCGCCCAATGCCACGCGGACATACTTGCGTCCCAAAGCTCGGGCGATGGATTTGCCCAACGAGGTCTTGCCGGTACCCGGAGGTCCTACCAAGCAGAGGATGGGCGATTTGAAGTCGTGTTTCAGGTTCAGCACAGCCAGATACTCGATGATACGGTCTTTGACCTTCTCCAAACCGAAATGGTCTTGGTCGAGAATCTTGCGGGCATGGTTGAGGTCGAGGTTGTCTTTCGACTGTTCGCTCCAGGGAAGGTCGATGAAGAGTTTCAGATAGCTCTGCTGAATGTTGTATTCGGGTTGTTGCGAATTGATTCGCGACAGTTTCTCGAGTTCAGAGTTGAAATAGTCGTTGACTTTTTTGCTCCAATGTTTTTTGGCGGCTTGCTCCCGCAGTTGGGCCACGTCTTTTTGCACCACGCCTCCTCCCAGCTCTTTCTGTATCACATTCATCTGCTGGTTGAGCATGTACTCGCGTTGCTGGCGGTCCATCTCGTTGCGTGTCTTGGCCTCTATCTCTTCGGCCACATGGAGCTCGGTCAGGCGGTTGTCGTAGTATTTGAGGAGGAGATCCAATCGTTTGACCAAATCCAACTCGGAAATCCATTCCAGTTTGGTGTTGACAGAAGCCTGTGCATGGCAGCAAAGCGAGTTGATCAGCACCTTGCCCTTCAGTCCTTTGAGCGACGGGGTGGGGTAGTGCTCGATGCCTTTGTTGAGCATGGTGGCTTTCTGTCGCAGCTCTGACAGACGGACCTGTATCTCGCGTGTACGGAGTTTTGAATCGTCTTCGGTAAGCACTTGGGTGGCGGTGCCAATGAGGAAGGGAGTGGCGTTCTCGATGGTGCCCAACAGGAAGGGGGCAAGTCCTTCGATGACCACCAGCATGTTCTTGCCGTCGTCGCTGTCGATGATTTGGAGGATGCGACCGATGCAGCCGATGTCGTGGAGGTCTTCGGTGCTGGAGGGAGTGTCGTTGTCGTTGAATTGGGCCACCACACCAATCAGCCAGTTGTTGCGTTCGGCGGTGCGGAGCAACTTCTGCGAGCTTTTGCGGGTGGCGGTGATGGGAAGTATGGTGTCGGCAAAGAGGATGTTGTCGCGAATGGGAAGGATGGGCAAAAGGGTCTTGTTGTCTATCGCCTCGAGTTGGCTGGTGGGGCCATTCCATTCTTTTTCGCTGTCAGAACTGTTCCTTGCTTGCGATCTGGCGGCATCGAAAAGTTGATCTATAGGATGTTCGTACATAGATGATTGCTACATTTGTTTATGTTCGTTCCACAATAATATGATGAAGAAACAGCCTTTTTATACGACAAAAAGGCGAAAAAGTTCCATTCGTTATGAAACTCGTAAGAAAAAGCACCAAGGCTGGCTGGGACGGGTCGAGCGAAAAAAAAGCCCTTCAAACGAAGGACTTTTTTTCTAACATTTAATCTAAAACAAATTACGAATTGTCGTTCTTATTTCTTGGAATATCTCTTGTACTTGCTCATGAACTTATCAACACGTCCAGCGGTGTCAACCAGTTTCAACTGACCCGTGTAGAAGGGGTGGGAGGTGTTGGAGATTTAGAGCTTCAAAACAGGATATTCGTTACCGTCGGTATAGGTGACGGTCTCTTTGGTGGCTGCACAGCTTTTGGTCAGAATCATGTTGCCGTTCGACATGTCTTTGAAAACGACCAAGCGGTAGTTCGAGGGATGGATTCCTTTTTTCATCTTATCAATTTTTTGCCGTTTAAAACAGTGGTTTTACAAACGATTTTTATTACTAATTTCTTTAAATTTGAAAGTGCAAAAGTATATACATTTTTGATACTGACAAAATATTTTTTGGCAGTTGCCTCTATTAATACATTGATGTAACTGTTTATCAGTATTGTGTATTATGAATTTTTCCACTCAATCTACAAGTGAAACCGCTGTCAAAGGAGTCCTTCGACAGGTTGTTTAGAAAATAATTGAGGTTAAAAAACGCAACGAAAAACGACGCTATTCGTAGTACTCGATGGTACGGTTGACGGTCTCCTGAAGTGTGGCTGTGTTGCCTTTGAGGTTGAAGGTGCGACGCTCAATCCAGTTGCCTTGCTCGTCGAAAGTGTAGACGTGGAAGAGCTGTTGGGTGACACGGTTCAGGTTGCAGTTGATTTGCATAATCTCGTTGCCGTCGGCATCGTAGCGGAAGTTGACATGACTCAGGTAGCGGTCGTGGGTGCCAGTGAATGTGGCGGTGGCAATACGGCCATGTGCGTCGTAGACATAGGTCTCGGCACTCAGCAGGGTGTCTTGCTCGTCGTAAAGGGCCACTCGTTTCACTCGGTCGTCTTTGTCGAAGGTGGTCACTCTGTGGTCGTTGATGGAGTCGGTGACCACCAAGACGTCGGCGGTGATGGAGCGATTCTTTTTGTCATAAGTGTAGGTGGTGACGGCCAACAGTTCGTTGGTGCCCATACGTGAACGGGTGTCTTTCAGCAGACGGTTCTTCTTGTCGTAGAAGTATTGCACCAGCAATGTGGCAGCACCGGCGGTGTCGCAGTAGAAGGTCTGGTTGAGAAAGCCGTCTTCGCGGAAACACATCAGGGTGGGTTGGCCTACCACTCGTCCGTGGATACCGTGGGTGAAGGTGCCAACAGATTTGACATTGCCTTTGAGGTTCATGAGTTCGGTGTCGGGAATGTTGTATTGGGCACGTGCGCCTAATGATAGCGACATCAGAATTGATGCGATGAGGAAGAGTCTGTATCTTTTCATTGTGATGTTGTTTCTAAGGATGATTACGAACTGCAAAATTAGCAACTTTTGTCCATCGTGCCAAAAAAAATGTCCATCATCAGTCATGGAGGATTGCTTTTTTTCGATTAATCAAATGTTTGTAAAGCAAAACAAAAGAGGTTCGTTAGGTTTTTTTAACAGTGTTGTCTGTTTCTTTTGGGGTGGTTGATACGTCTATCGAGATATTTTTGTTCAACCAGTGGACGAAAAAAATGTACATAAAATAATAATGTGACGTGTCTCGCGTTAGTGAATACAAATATTGATTGAATATGTATACACATTGTCATAATACCTTAAATCGAAGCTTGCTTCTGCTTTGTGCCTTTTCGTTGATGTTGGTGGCTGTGGCTCCGCAGAGCCATGCGTCCAAGAAGGACAACAAGAACGGCTACCGCCTTACCCTTACCATCAAAGGCAGTACCGATACCATAATGTATATGGGCAACTATTATGTGGGCAAGACGTACGCCCTCGATACGGCTCGTATCAACAAGAAGGGCCAGTTCGTCTTCGAGGATGAGAACACCAATCTGTTGCCTGGCCTTTATTTCTTCTCCAACCCCCAAGGACGATATGTGGAGTTTGTGATACACAACGAGCGGCCGTTCTTCTCGTTCGAGACGGAGAACCAAAACTGGACGGCCAACATGAAGGTGAAAGGGTCGGCGGAAAACGACCTGTTCTTCCTCTACAACACCTACCGCTCCAGTATCTACGGGCGTGTGGATTCGGCCTATAATGTCTATCAAAAGGAGAAGAAGAGCGAGGCCGATTTCAATGTCTTCCGCGACGAGAACCTGCGTGTGTTGGACAGCATCGAAAGAACGCTAGTCTCTTCCCACCCCAACAGCATGTTGGCATTGATACTGACCGCCCGCCACGAACCGCCGGTGCCGTCGGGCGACAATATGTCGGAGTACGACCGCTATATCTATTATATGGATCACTATTTCGACAATACCGACCTGACCGACGATGCTTTGATTCGTACCCCTGACGCCATTTTCCACAAGCGGTTTGTCGACTACTTCGACAAGTACCTGCATGGTGCCGAAGCCGAGATGATATGCCGCTATGCCGACACATTGATAGAGAAATCACGCCCGTCGAAAGAGGTGTTCAAATATCTTGTGCACACCATCACGGAAAAGTACCTTCAGACAAACATCATGGGATATGACGCTGTCTATGTTCATCTCATCAAACGCTATTATGCAACAGGTCAGGCTTGGTGGTCGTCGCCAACCGTCATCGACGAGAATGTGAAGCGGGCCGAGACGTGGGAACGGCTGCTGATAGGCAAGGAGGCTCCCGACCTGTATATGCGTGACGACAACGGGGTGGCGTACCAGCTGCACAGGATGCCAGGCAAGTACAAGCTGCTCATCTTCTGGTCGCCCTCGTGTGGCCATTGCAAAACGATGATACCCGCGTTGCACAAAACATGGGTCGATATACGTGAGAAATACAATATGTCGGCCTATGCTGTGCTCAGCGAACCCGACGACCAAAACCGTCCGCTTTGGCGAAAGTTCATCAAGGAGAAAGGACTCGACGACTGGGTGAACGTCGATGGCGGCGAAGCCAATATCGACTGGCACGAGGTGTATGATGTCGTTACCACTCCCCAGGTATATCTCCTTGACGAGAACAACAAGATTGTCGCTAAGAAACTCAATGCCGACTTGCTGGTTCAGATAATGAGCATCCTTGAGAAAGAAGGCAAGGCGGGAAACAAATAAGACAACAAAGGCTCTCTTTTGAGAGCCTTTGTTGTTCAGTACCCGGGGCCGGGGTCGAACCGGCACGAGTGTTACCTCATCGGTTTTTGAGACCGACGCGTCTACCTATTCCGCCACCTGGGCATCAGTGTTTTACTGCATCGGAGAGGGGTGACTCTTCCCTCGTTTGCGTTTGCAAAAGTACACACTTTTCTGAAACTGGCAAATTTTTTTTTGACAGGAAGAGAAAAATGACCCTTTCCCCGCCCTATATATAATATAAGGTGTATTATTCGGTGGGGAACTTGGGGAATTCCATTATCTCCAAATCTTTCGGTGTGCCGTCGATGACAAAACGAACCAATGTCGACACTTTGTGAAATCCCGACATGCCGGCGGCACCCGGATTGATGTGCAGCAGGTTATATTTGTTGTCGTACATCACTTTGAGGATGTGGGAATGGCCGCTGACAAAGATGTCGGGGTGGTCGTGCTCGATGATGGGGAGGATGCTCCGTTCGTAATGATTGGGATAACCTCCGATATGGGTCATCAGCACTTTCAACCCATCACAAGTGAAGAGTTGTGTGCGAGGCATATAGTTGCGGACGTCGGGCCCGTCGGTGTTACCATAGACGCCCACAACGGGCTTGAACTCCTGTAACGTCTGCAACACGCCATAACCCATATCGCCGGCGTGCCAGAGTTCGTCGCAGTCTTTGAAGAAGGTGTACACTTGACGGGGTACAGTACCGTGTGTGTCTGACAATATTCCTATGCGTTTCATTTTTTTAGTACTTTTGCAAAACCTTTTGCGGATGCAAAAATAGGAATAATATATGGATATACAAGAAAATAAAGGAGAAAAAAAAGAGAACACGCTGATATATAAGTTGGCATTGTTGCTGTCTTCGATGCTGTGGGGATGCTCGTTTATCTTCACACGCAGTTTGATTGAGACCGAACCGACCATCACGCCAGCCATTCTGATGACGGGTCGTTTGACGTTTGCCACCCTGCTGACCATACCGATTCTGGCTGTCACTCGTCGGTTGAAACGAATCGATCGTCGTGATATTTGGATTTTCTTTGTGCTGTCGTTCTTTGAGCCATTCTTGTACAGCATCTTCGAGACATTTGGAGTGAAGATGGTTGGCAGCGTCCTCTCCTCCATCATCATCGCCACTATTCCGTTGGTCGTCCCCTTCGGTATGGCGTTGGTGTTCAAAGAGAAGGTGCGTCCCGTCCTCATCGTGGGTGTGTCGCTGTCGCTGATAGGCATCGTGCTGATGATGCTGGGACCTCAAATGGAAATCAGCGTCAACCCCTTAGGGGTACTTTGTCTGATTGTCGCGGTGTTTGTCGCTGTGGCTTACACGTTGATTCTCGCGAAAGTGTTGGAACGTTATCAACCTCTCACCATCACCTCCTATCTGAATGCTATCTCGTTGCTGTATTTTGTCCCTATCATGTTGTTGAAAGACCGCGAGGCGCTGATGCAGCTCTCTTTCTCGTTGCCGATGTTCCTCAAACTGGCTTTCCTCGGTATTCTCTGCAGCACCATAGCCCATATCTGCTTCAACTATGGCGTGAAGCGATTGAGCCCTACGGTGGCATCTGTCTACGACAATCTGGTTCCGGTCTTCTCTCTCCTGTTGGCTGTGGCCATTGGGCAAGAGACGTTGTCGCCTTGGACAAAGGTGCTGGGTATGGCGGTGGTCTTTGTCGGCTTGTTTTTGGCACATCGAAAGACCTAATAGGCGGACAAATCCCTTTTTTTACTGTGTTTGGCAATAAAAGAAATGAACGTTCGTTATAAGAAACATGAAAATAAGAACAACATTATACTACATATTGACAGGGTTGGCATTGCTGGCGATGGTGGGATGTTCAAATTATGAGGGCGACCAGCATATTCCTGCCTATCTGCATATCGACTCCATTGCATTGGCCAACGACCCCAATGACTCGTGGAGTACTGAAGACGGCTTCTTCACCCACAACATCGATGCGGCAGAGATTGTCATCTGGCAAGAGGGCGATACGGCTGAGCAGGTGTTGGGTGTCTTTACGCTTCCATGCACGGTTCCCATTCTGAAACAGGGCAATGTCGACCGTGTTCGTGTCTCGCCTTGTGTACCGCAAAGCGGCATTAGTGGCGCTCGCATCTACTACCCCTATTACCAACAGGTCACCATCAACGATGTCCGTTTTGCACCCGACAGCATCACCTCGTTGGGTACAGTCACTACTCACTATAAGTCGCATCAGGCGATGAGCGTGAAGTTCCAAGAGTTTTTCGAGCCGTGGGAGAGTACAATCCGTTTCAAACCCGAGTCGGTAATCCATAGGATTTCCAACCAATCCGACACGGTGAGGAGTGGTCGTGGATGTGGTGTGGTGCGGATGAGTGCCGACGAACGGCGGAAGTCGTTTACTTCTGTCGACAGTTTCTATGTCAGCGACCCCAGTGCCTATATCTATCTTGAGATGGATGTGTGGAGCGACTTTAACTTCAAGGTCGGGTTCAGCAACCCCACGTATCGTGGAGGTCCTGTGGTGGACACTTCGGCATACACCCGTACGGCTCCCTCTACGGGATGGGAGAAGTACTACATTGTGCTTGGGCGCTTGTGGAGTTGGTATTCATACTATCCCTATCTCAAGTTGTGGTTCGCCATCTATAACGATACGGGAAAGGAGGGCAAATTCTTGATAGATAATGTCAAGGTGGTGGTGATGTAATCTTTGTTTCGACTTTTAACAACGAACAGGTCTCTCTCTATGGCTCAGATGAATTCGCGACGTCAGGTGACAAAATATGTGGTTTGCGATGTGCTGTCGGCATTGGTGGCATGGGCGTCTTTGTTCCTGTTTCGAAAGACCTCCATTGAGAACAACACTTTTCACGATGTCAACCAGGTGTTTCAAGATGCCAATTTTTGGTGGGGCATTGTGATTATCCCCATTGCATGGGTCATCCTCTATGCCATGCAAGGAACATACAAGGATGTCTACCGCAAGTCGCGTCTCAAAGAGTTGGAACAGACGGCTTCGGCCTCCATCATCGGAGTCATCGTCATCTTTTTCGTGCTGCTGCTCGACGACGCGATTGCATCTTATAGAAACTACTATCTTTCGTTCTTATTCTTGCTCGTCATCCATTTCTCGCTCACCTATCTTTTCCGAGTCATCATCACTACCCATACGGCTCGCCTGATTCACACGCGACAGATAGGATTTCCGACTATTCTGATAGGCAGCAAAGACAAGGCATATCAGACCTATCTCGAGCTGGATGGTCAGGAGATTTACTCGGGCAACCTTTTTGTCGGGTTTGTGACGGTCAACGGCCATATCGAAGAGCAATTGCGGAGCGTCATGCCGCATCTGGGAAGTGTAAGTGAAATCAACCAACTGATTGAGAAGTACAAGGTTGAGGAGGTGGTGATCGCAGTCGAGGATTATGAGCAGGAGAAGATTCGTGAGATTATTCAGATGCTCGACCGTCGCGACGATGTCATCATCAAGATTACGCCCGACCTGCGTGACATTATCTATGGTTCGGTAAAAGTTAAGTCGATATTCCATTCGCCGCTGATTACCATCAACACTCGTCTGATGGAGGAATGGCAGTATTCTGTCAAACGTGTGTGCGACATTGTGGTATCGGCATTGGCGTTGGTGCTGCTCTCGCCGGTTTTTCTTGTGACGGCGATTATCGTGAAATGTACCTCGCCAGGCCCTGTTTTCTATGCACAGGAACGTATCGGCTATCATGGGAAGCCTTTCAAGATGCACAAGTTCCGTTCCATGTATGTGGATGCGGAGAAGTCGGGTCCTGCACTCTCCAGCGACAACGATCCTCGCATCACTCCCTTTGGTCGTTTCATGCGAAAGGTGCGGTTGGATGAAATACCGCAATTCTACAATGTATTGCGTGGCACAATGACGTTGGTCGGCCCTCGTCCCGAGCGGCAGTTCTTTATCGATCAGATTGTCGAGCGAGCCCCCGAGTATCTTCTTCTACAAAAGGTCAAGCCAGGCATCACCTCGTGGGGGCAGGTGAAATATGGCTATGCCGAGAATGTCGACCAGATGATCGAACGTCTTCGCTACGACCTCCTCTATTTGGAGAATATGTCAATTGCAACCGATATCAAGATTCTGATATATACAGTGTTGATTGTGCTGCAAGGGCGAGGAAAATAGTTTTTTTATCGAAAAAACACGCAGGAAGCAAAAAAGTAGTATCTTTGCAAACGGAAAGATGGCGGAGTGGTCGAACGCGGCGGTCTTGAAAACCGTTGACCTTCACGGGTCCGGGGGTTCGAATCCCTCTCTTTCCGCTCGACCAAGAAACGTCAAAAAGAGTCATAACACCTCTTTTTGACGTTTTTTTTCGTTATCGTTAAGGTCATCGTTTTGGTTTTCGTTAAGGTTAAGGTTATTGTTATCGTTTTCGTTATCCTTAAGGTTATCGTTATCGATAAGGTTAGCTTTGCTGACATTACTTTGGCTCGGGATAGTGAACGGGATTACTCTCCTCTCGCTTTGCGCAACGTTTTCGTTTTCGTTTTCGTTAAGGTTATCGTTAAGGCTATCGTTACATCAGAGTTGGAAAAACTATGAAATAGTCATTTTTTTCTCTTCTTTTTGTCGCTTGAAAAGTAGTGCTTTGAATAGATATCAACAAAGAAGGGGAATGATAATTTTATATACATTTATTTGTGTTTTGAAAAAAAGTGTATCTTTGCAGTTTAAAATATGTTAACAGGTTACGTCGTCCCTATGGTCAAATGTTTGACTTTTATTGATTTGGGACTGACGGGGCGGTAGCGTATAACAAAGTCTCCTTTTGATTATTATTAATATATTTGTATCAGGTTATTACGATAGGGAGCTTTAATCATGTAGAAGAATGACGAAAATGAATCGAAATACTTTTCTTTTTAGTGTAATAGTGCTTGTTTCTTTGGCTGTTTCGAGTTGTCGTCAACAGGAACCCATTGCATACATTGCCGATGCACAGCGAGAGCAGGCACAAAGAATTCTCAATGAGTATACCACAAGCATCCATGCAGGTGATCAATTGCATATCGAAGTGATGAGTGTGGATGCAGAGTCTGTTATGCCGTTCAATCTTGAAACAAGCAGGAGTGTAAAGGTCGGCAATCAGCAAGTAAACCCTTCTCAATACTCATCTCGTGGTACTAATGGTGTTTCTGTTTCCAATACCTATCTTGTGGATGAATACGGTTCGTTTCCCTTTCCTATTTTGGGAATCATTCATGCAGAGGGCTTGACGCCTGATTCGTTGAGTCATTACATTCAGAACCGTTTGCGTGTCGAAGGATATGTCAAAGATGCTACCGTAAACACTCGCATTCAGAACTTCAGGGTGACGGTTACTGGTGAAGTGGCAAAGCCCGCACTTTACCATGTGTTGGGTGAACGTCTGACAATCCTCGAAGCCCTTGCCTTAAGCGGAGACATGACCATCTATGGGCAACGCACCAATGTCAAAGTCATTCGTTCCGTCCAAGGGCAGCAAGTGATAGGAGAACTCGACTTGACTAAATATGATTTTCTTGACTCCCCGTTCTACTATCTTCAACCTAACGATATTGTCTACGTGGAGCCCAACAAGATAAAGAAGAAGTCTGCCACCTACGACCCTAATACTACAGCATACATCAATATTGTCAGCCAATCAGTTCGAGTTATTCTCGCCAGATCATATAGGTTGATAAAAGTTGCTAACGAATAAAACAAAACTAAAGACAATCCCTTCGTCAATAATAATTGCTCAAATATGAAAATCTCTGTTGCAGGTACCGGCTATGTCGGTCTCAGTATCGCCACTCTGTTGGCACAGCACAATGATGTTACCTC
>CAJOQB010000230.1 GCA_905236405.1 uncultured Bacteroidales bacterium | reverse complement strand
CGTGAAAAACTAAACTTCGATGCTCCCAAAAACAAATTTTTTTTATATTTGCATTGACGTGTTGCATTCACATGTTGAACCTAAGGTGCTTCTGTTTTTTAGGTTTCTTTCCGCCAACTCAAGATTTCTTCATACTTTTGCATATTTGTAATATAAAGGTATAATCATACAATGAGCACACTCACAACCGTTTTGGCTATTGCGATGCCGGCGGCTACCACCGCGCGTCGTGGTTCCGCACCTTCCGCTCGAAGAGCGAGGGTGTTACCTACCACAGGGTGTGAGCTTATTGTATGGGGTTGTACAATGGAAACAATAATAGAATAATAACTTTGCTTAATCATGAAGTTGAAAACTATCCTCTTTTTTTTGCTGGCATTGGAGGGCACCACTCTGTTTGCACAGCAAAACAACAATACTATCAAGGGTCGAGTGACAGATATCAATGATAAGTCGGTGATGTTTGCAACCGTCTGTTTGCTAAATAACGAGAAGATTGTGGCGGGAGGCTTGACAGACACTATGGGCTTTTTTTCTATCAGGGGACAATTCATCGGAGAATACCGTTTAAGAGTCAGCTCGGTGGGTTATGAAGACACCTCGATTGCCATAAGTTTGAAAAAAGACCAGAAATTGGATCTGGGGCATGTTGTCCTGGCGTACAAGGTTACGCGTTTGAGTGACGTTGCGATTACGGCTGAGGCAATGAACAAGACTGTGACAGCGGAACGGACAAGTTTCAACCCGGCCACCTTCGCTGCCGACGGTCAAGGCGGAAGCGGAGACAATAGCGGCATGGACGGCTAATCTGTCCCTTCTGCCCAGCAACGAAAAAACTCCATCCCTACAAAGGGACGGAGTTTTTTTATATTCTATCGTGTTGACGGTGGGTCAATAGAGGGCATCCTCGTCGGTCTCGGGTATCAGGGTGTCGAGGTCGAGTCGGATAGGGTAGACGTTGTCTTTCATGATGACGCCCGGATAGTTGTTCTTGATGTACTGAAGGTAGACGTAGGCGTCGAGCCGTGTGCGGAAGTCGCCTACTTTGACTTTGAAGTTGGGTTCGTCGAAGATGATGTAGGCCGTCATATCGGGATGCTCCTTCAAGAAGTTGTCCCGCAGGGCGAAGGCGTTGCTCTTGGCGTTGTTGCCCGAAAGGGAGGCGATCTGGATGCGATATCCTGGGCAGGTCTTCAGTCGGTCGTTGAACTCGATGTGCTTCTCGACCAACTGGGTGACAGCCACATCGCCCGTCACCTCGATCTTGCGACCGTTGCGTTGCGCCCACAGGCTGTTGCTGCACAACAATAGGAGGGCGATGGCGATAAGGGGGATGTGTCTTCTCAAGGGACGACGGTGTTACGGGTTTAGCGGGATTCCGATCCTATCTGCTCGGGACGGACGGAGAGGATGGGATGCCGCGAGGTGTTGAGCATCTGGGAGGCGAAGGTGCCGATACGCCAGTTGGAGAACGTACGCTCCTGCTCGGTCATGATGGTGATGAGGTCGGCGTTGATTTGGTCGGCATAGTCGAGCGTGGTGGTGGTGAGGTTCTTCTCGGCATCCAAGAAGACGGTGACGTGCTTGATGCCCTGTTTGTCGAGGAATTTCTCCACCTGCTCGACATAGCTGTTGACCAACGCACGGATGTCTTTCGAGTCGGAGGTGTAGAGTCCCACGATATGGATGGTGGCTCCGAACAGGCTGGCAAATCTGGCGGTGATGGGCACTTTCTGACGGGTGGCGGTGGTGAAGTCGATGGGGAGGACGATGTTCTCGAGAATCTTGTTGAAATTAAAGGTCTCACGCACGTTCAGCACGGGAATGTCGCTGTCGGTGATGGTCTTGTAGGTGTTGCGGCCAATGAAGTTGGTGCTGAGTCCCGACATACCGTTGGTGCCCACCACAATCAACAATGCCTTGCAGCGGTTGGCTTCGCCTATCAGCTCGTCCGACACTTTGCCCTCCAACACTACGTAATCCATCGTGATGCCTTGCAGCAGATGGGCGACACCGGCGTTGCGACGCTCGATCTCTTCGCGTATGGGGCCCTCGTCTTCCGAGGCGTCTTTCTTGACGTAGACGAGACGGAGGTTGGCGTGCCAGCGGTTGGCGATATCTATGGCTAAATCGACGGCTTTGGCTGAGCCGGTGGAAAAGTCAAAGCCTACAATAACAGTACTCATAATTTTTCAGATGAATAATATTTACAATTCGGGAACAAAAGTACGAACTTTTTTTGAATTGGCAAGAAAAATAATCTTTTGGCTCTCGTTGGGCGAGGTGAAAAGAAGTTATTTTTAATATGATGTTGTTGATATTATGATGGTTATTTGTTTTTTACGATGTTGTCCCGCTCAGGGAGGCAGAGTGGATGTCGACGGGGTGGGGGAAGGATAAAAAGGGTAAAAAAAGTTTTTTTTGGTCTCTTTCTCCGCATCATGAAACCGGTTGCTGTGTGGCGAAGCGAAAAGTGTTCTGTATGATGGCAAAATGCAGATTGATTGGTGGAAAATTCGTCGACAAAGAGGGTTCTGTTGGGTGTGACGGGACACTTTGTCGTAATTTTTTTGAACGCTTAAAAGCAATGAATTCAAATAAAATATAAAGTTTTTTACAGCTCGATGGTGAAAAAATCTTGTCTCCATAGGGTCTGTTAACGGAAAAATGTGTACTTTTGCAAAATTATATGTATAGTTATCATAAGTAAAAAAGAATCCTAAAACTGACTAACTATGACGATAAATCTTATTCTGATGGCAGTATTGGTGCTGGGTGTGACAGGTGCCATATTCGCTGTGGTGCTCTATGTGGTGGCCCAAAAATTCAAGGTCATCGAAGACCCGCTGATTGACGAGATTGCCGAGGTGCTGCCGGGCGCCAACTGTGGCGGCTGCGGCAAGGCCGGCTGTCGCGCTTTGGCCGAGGCTTTCGTGAAACAAGGCAATATGGAAGGGCTGAAATGCGCTCCCGGCGGCGACGCTGTGGCTCAGAAGGTGGCCCAACTGCTGGGTGTCTCTGCCGAGGCTTCGGACCCGATGGTGGCTGTGCTGCGTTGCAACGGCAGCTGCTCGAACGCTCCCGCCAAGACCCATTTCGACGGATTGCACGATTGTCACTATGCCAACAGCGTCTATGGTGGCGAGAGTGGCTGTCTGTTCGGCTGCTTGGGCTTTGGCAACTGTGTGAGCGTTTGCCAGTTCGGGGCACTGTCCATCGACGAGAAAACGGGTCTGCCGGTCGTCGACGAGGAGAAGTGCACCGCTTGCGGCGCCTGTGTGAAGGAATGCCCCCGTATGCTCCTCGAGCTGCGTAAGAAGGGTCGCAACAACCGTCGCGTCTATGTCGCTTGCCGCAACAAGGAGAAGGGCGCCGAGGCTCGCAAGGCTTGCTCGGCTGCTTGCATCGGCTGTGGCAAATGCGCCAAGGTATGCCCCTTCGAAGCCATCAAGGTGGAGAACAATCTTGCCTACATCGACTTCAACCTCTGCAAGGCTTGCCGCAAATGCGTCACCGAATGCCCCACGGGTGCCATCCATGATGTCAACTTCCCCGCTCCGGCTGTCAAGCCTGCGCCCAAGCCCGCTGCCCCCGCTCCTGCCGCTGCCCCCGCAGCCGCTCCCGCTCCGCAAGCGGAGGCGCCTGTGCAGCCGCTGAACCCTGCTCCCGAACCCATCAAGATGGAACAGCAATAGCATTTGTAAAAGAATTCGTTTTGTGCCAATATCTCACAAATCCTGATAACTCGTATGAAAACATTCGCAATGGGTGGTGTTCACCCTGAAGAAAACAAAATATCCTCCGATGCTGCCATCGAGCAGTTTCCTCTTCCCAAGCAAGTGGTGGTGCTGATGAACCAGCACTTGGGTGCTCCCGCCACTCCGGCTGTCGCTGTGGGCGACAAAGTCAAAGTAGGACAGCTCATCGGTCGCGCCGAAGCTTTCATGTGCGCCAATGTCCATTCGCCTGTCTCCGGCACGGTCAAGAAGATTGAACCCTGCAAAGACGCTTTCGGTCTCGCCAAACCGGCTATCTATATCGATGTCGAAGGCGACGAATGGGAGGAGAGCATCGACCGTTCGCCCGACATCAAACGCGAATGCAATCTGGAACCCAAACAGATTGTCGACAAACTGAAAGAGATGGGTATCGTGGGCCTCGGCGGCGCCACTTTCCCCGCCCATATCAAATACTCCATCCCCGAGGGCAAGAAGGCCGAGTACCTTATCATCAACGCTGTCGAGTGCGAGCCCTACCTCACCTCCGACAACCGCGCGATGCTCGAGCTGGCCGAGCAATGCTGCATCGGCATCAGCATCCTCCGCAAGGCGTTGGGCGTCCCCAATGCCTATATCGGTATCGAGAACAACAAGCCTCGCGCCATCGCCCATATGAGAGAGGTGGCCGCCAAGTTCGAGGGCATCATCGTCGAGCCGCTCAAGGTGAAATACCCGCAGGGCGCCGAGAAGCAGCTCATCAACGCCATCACCGGTCGTCGCGTCCCCAGCGGCAAGCTGCCTATCGACGTCGGTTGTGTGGTCAGCAACGTGGGTACCACTTTCGCTGTCTATGAGGCTGTGCAGAAAAACAAACCGCTCATCGAGAACATCCTCACGGTGACGGGCAAGAAACTGCCTTCGCAGCACAACTATCAGGTGCGTATCGGTATCAGCTACAACGACATCATCAAACACGCTATCGGCGAACTGCCCGAGACGACCGGCAAGGTCATCAGCGGCGGCCCGATGATGGGCAAAGCCATCAGCAACCTGAACGGCCCCACCGTCAAGGGCGCTTCGAGCGTGCTGGTCATCGACGAAGGCGAAGCCGTCCGCGCAGAGGAGACCAACTGCATCCGTTGCGGCAAGTGCGCAGGCGCTTGTCCTATGGGACTGCAGCCCTATCTCTTCTCCGCTTTGGTCAAGAACCGTCGTTTCGAAGAGGCTGGCGACAACAACATCCTCGACTGCATCGAGTGCGGATGCTGCTTCTT
>CAJOQB010000229.1 GCA_905236405.1 uncultured Bacteroidales bacterium | reverse complement strand
TGTCTCATCTGAATTTCCTTCTTTTTCCCTTAACTGTTTGACTATCAAACCAATGTACTAAAACCATTCTGTAAAACGTTGCAAAATTACAAAAAATATCAATACGTTGTTCTCCAAGAGCCGAATATTTTGCATTAAAAAAAGTTAAAGCATGTCGGTCATTAGGCCGAATCCTGTTCTTTATCATGTTCTTTTCATGCCATAGCACCATTCCTTTTGGCATCTTGCCTGTCAATCTGCTCAAAAGGAATAGCACTCTGACACGAAACCTAATGACCGATTTGGGTTAAAATCGGATGGGCGCAAAAGTTGCAACTTGCAACTTGCAACTTGACACACGCATAGCGAGCATTGCTGAATTAACATTTATTTAGGCATTGCGGCGGGGTACCTGTCACGGACTATTCGTACCTTTGCAGCGCAATCCCGCTCATACAGCCCAAGGCAAACCCGACGTCTGACAGGGGGCAACTCGGGGTTTCCTGCCGGCAAAACAAGGGTTAGCGCGCACCAGAATCTGGGAAAGCCCAGAGCAGGAACGGCGGGGAGCAAGGATAACTAACTTATTGTCAAACTATTCAAAAAAAGAACAACAACTATGGCAAAAAACAAAATTCAGCTGCCGGTCATGAACCGCAAGAACAAGAACGAGCGCAGCCGTGGCTTCAACCACTACTACGGCGAGGTGAAAACGGGCGAGACGCTGACCACGCGAGGTCTGGCTGCCCACATCAAGGAGCACGACACCAGCTTAGGGTTGGAGGTCATCGTCGGCGCACCCAATTAAACACTGTCTTTGCACCATCCTCATAAACGGGAAGCGGTGAATCGTAAAAAACAAAAATAATGACGAAGACTGTAGGGCCTCCAGTAATTGCAGCTCCGCTGATCACGTTTTGATCAAAGGGTCGGAGAACATAATCGCTTAGGCATATAAACAATTGATTCCGCTTTTGGCGTCTTTATCTGTTCAGCAGCCTCTTCAGGAACTCTATTGCTTTCTTCTCGTCAATTTCATTGCTGAACGAATCTGCGCTTAGCAGTTCGTTGATTGTCTTACCTGAAAATTGCGCTGTACCCCTTGTTCCCCTGCCTGCCCAGTGCTGTTGTAACATGGTCGTCTCTCGTAACTTGTTATGGAATACAGATGCCAACACGGTGTTTACGATTCCTGTTTCATCCACACCCACAAAGAAGAACATAAAAACAGATTTCTCATGGCTCATACATTGGAGAAATTTGTCAACATTATAGGCTTTTGGATTCGAGTCAAGGTACATCACCTTGGTTTTTATATCGGTGTATGTATCCGCCTCTTCAAAGCTTCGCACATAGTCACCCAAATCATTCCTTGTGTCGTAAGAAGGAAGTTGACGCTCGATATCACCTATGTTCTTTAATAGTTGTTGACGCTCCGTATGGTCTGCAGTGATGAGGACTTCAATAAGCCTTCCACGAATATTGACGTTCTCAATATGGGATGCCACAAGAATGGCGTCTTTTACGTCGTTGCAGCGTTGGCGTAAATCGTCAAGTAGTATTTGATAATCTTTTGATTTCACAAAACTTATAGCTCTTGCAGGTGCCTGAAAAAGAAGGGCTGTTGCTCCTTTGTCTAACTTAACCTTTTCTTTGTTAGGCTTGATGTTATTGGTGCTTTCTACTAACCTTTCCAGGTTCTCTTGCCAAGA
The DNA here is from genome assembly GCA_905236405.1 of uncultured Bacteroidales bacterium. Lineage (GTDB taxonomy): Bacteria > Bacteroidota > Bacteroidia > Bacteroidales > P3 > Colimorpha. The sequence goes on along the minus strand of CAJOQB010000229.1, from coordinate 1,864 downwards.
AAAGCCTTGGTGATAGGAAAATAAATCGTTGAAATTGGCAGGAATGTTCTGCATGCCTGTTTCCTCAATATCCTTACGAATATTACTACCAAGGATACTGCCTCTTATGTTATCGACTCTTAAGTCATGCGAGCTATGGCTTATCTTGTCAAGGAATGTGGTGTTTATCAGGTAAATACAGTTTTCCATATCCTTTTTTACCACTATGACGAAACAAGGAATGTGGTCGTACTTCTCGAGCTTAGAAAGGGACAATACAACATTGCTGAAAGTTTGGTTCTTGCTATAGCAGAAGACCACAGCAAAGCAGTTGGTATGATACACAGCTCTGCCGTCTTTAACCATGTCAAATTCCTGGCAGACAATGTTCACCATTTCCTCCTTGGTATTGACACCCTTGTTGGCTTCTATAAGTCTTACAAAACGATTGACGGTTCGATTCATATTTCAGAACAATAATGGTTGAACTATTGCCTGTTCCGATTGCTTCGTGGCTTTCGCAGTCTTCGCAGCTTTCTGGCTACCTAAGGAGTTACGTTCCCAGAAGACACCGTCTGCATAGCCCTGGATGGACTTGTCGTCGATGCTATTCAGCAACCTCTTTACTGCCCATAGGCAATACTCATGATTAATCTCCACGCCGCAGAAGCTTCTGCCCAGCTTTTGAGCCACAACTGCCGTGGTGCCACTCCCTAAGAAGGGGTCGAAGATTCTGTTGCCTGGCTTTGAGGATGCAAGGATGAGCTTGGCATAAAGTTTCTCTGGCTTCTGAGTGGGGTGGTCAGTATTTTCTGGCATCGACCAAAAGGGTACGCTGATGTCGTCCCAGAAATTTGAAGGGTAGGTGATACGGAAATTGCCAGACTCTGTTTCTTCCCAGTCTTTGGGCTTGCCATCTACTTTATAGGGAGCAATGACTTTGCGTTTCATCTTTACTGCCTCGACGTCAAAATAGTAGTCGTGGGGGTTCTTGACGGCCACCCAGATGTCTTCCATGGCATTTTTCCAATTGTTTTTCGCCCCTCGTCCCTTTTCCCGCTGCCATGTGATGCGATTGATGATTGTCAGGCGTTCTTCTATGACTCGTTGCATGGATGCCGTACACTTCCAGTCGCCACACATATATAGGGTGCCGTTGGGAGCGAGCTTGTCGCAAACCCCATAGAACCAACTTCTTAAATAGTCTTCATAGGCATCAGATTTCATACTGGTGAATTTTGTCCCGTTGAAGTCCTTGTCAAGGTTATAGGGAGGGTCAATGATAATAAGATGGAAGTATCCATTTGGAATGTAATCGATGCAATCAAACAGATTGGCATTGATGATGCAATTGTCTGCGAACGACGTTTTTATGTCATTTACAGAGAGGATATGTCGTTCCAAAGCGGGAATTTCGCTTTCATATACCGTTAATGTCCTATTCATTCCTGCACGAACTTTTTCTGTCATGTCTATAATTCTTTTGTTCGCAAAATCGATGATGTCGCAATTGCCTGTAAATAATGATGTGGCTCAACAGGGTGTGATGCCTCACTCCTCCTCGTCAGGTGAGCGGAGAATGATGCTGGTGGCTCCGATGGTGAAGAGGGTGCCCGGCTCGATGACACGACGCTCACGGGCTGTCACCTCAACATTATCGACGAAGGTGCCGGTGTTGCTGTTATTGTCGTGCAGCGTGTAACGTAGTTGTCCCTTCTTGTCGCGTGAGACGGTGAGGGTGCAGTGGTTGTAGTCAACGCTGGGATCGACGGTCTCGAAGGGAGTGCTGATGGGGTTGCCCTTCTGGTAGCGGCCAATGACGTTATCGCCCATGCGTAGGGGCAATTCCTGCTTATAGTGGAAACAGTTTTCGATGACGACAAGG
>CAJOQB010000228.1 GCA_905236405.1 uncultured Bacteroidales bacterium | reverse complement strand
GAGCCGCTGCGACTGTGGCGACCAGCTGCACCGCTCGATGGAGATGGTGGAGAAGGAAGGCAAGGGTTGCATTGTCTACATGAGCCAGGAGGGCCGTGGCATAGGATTGGTCAACAAACTGAAAGCCTACCATCTGCAAGAACAGGGCTACGATACTGTCGACGCCAACCTCAAGCTCGGCTTCAAGGCCGACGAGCGTGACTATGGCATCGGTGCCCAGATATTGCGCGACCTACATGTACACAAGATGCGGCTCATGACCAACAATCCGGTGAAACGCACGGGACTGGAAGGCTATGGGCTGGAGATTGTCGAGACCATTCCTATCATTATTGAACCCAACCAATACAACGAACGCTACTTGAAGACCAAGCAGGACCGCATGGGTCACGAGCTGCACATCCACGAATAGCCTCGTTGTGAGTAAATAACAAATTAACAAACAACAAACAGGGCGACTCACCCCATCGAAAGGAGAAGAACCATGTTGGATTTTGAGACCAAGCTTTCGGGCATCGAATACAAAGTGCGTCAGCTTATCGACGACAATCGAGAGCTGAAAGAGCAGCTGATACGCCTCAACGACCAACGGGACGAACTGAAAGAGCAGGTGAGAAACCAACAAGAAGAAATAAACAACCTAAAAGATAACATCAAATTATTAAAATTACGGAACGCACTGGAACAGAAAGGCGATTCGACTGAAGTCAAGCTGCGTATCAACCAGATGATCCGCAGCGTCGACCGATGCTTGTCAATACTCAACAAACCTCAGCAGGCTATGGCTGACCCTGCCGAGGGGGTGCAACAGCCAACAGGAGACAATAACCAATGGAACACGATGAACTCTCGGTAAGCGTCACCGTCATGGGACGCCGCTTCACTATGAAATCGAGTCGGGCCAACGAGGCAGCCATCCGTCGTGCTGCCGACAACCTCGACAAGATGATCTTCAGATTCCAAAAATCCTTTGGCAGTCGCGATATGGTGGACCCTGTCATCATGGCCGCCCTCAACGTGGGGACAGAGCTGGAAAAGATGAAAGAGAACACAGCATACAAAGACCACCAGTTGGTCAACGCATTGGAAGACATTGACTCGCTCTTGGACGAATACCTGCACCCAACCCAAAACAGTTTGTAAACTCAACACCATTTACAAACCGAGTTTGCTCAGGGACGGGTAGGCTGTATGGCGGATACGTCCGGCGCTCAAATCCTATATGTTTCAGAGTTTACCAATAACTCTCGGAGGGTCAAGTGCAGGTTTCTTTTTCCCACTGCCTTTTCACCCAGCGGCATTCCCCCTAAAACCACTCAAACAGAAATGAATATAGTAATGATCATCATCGGAATCATTGTCGGCGGCGGCCTCGGCATCTGGGGCGCCACCACCGTGATGCGCAACAAACTGCTCGCCAAGAGCCAAGAAGTACTCAAAGACGCCGAAGAGAAAGGCGAAGTGCTGAAAAAAGAGAAAGAACTGCAAGCCAAGGAGAAGTTCCTCCAACTGAAGAGCGAACACGACAAGCTGGTGAGCAAACGCAACAATGAACTCAACGACCGCGAGCAGAAACAGAAACAACGCGAACAGGCTTTCAACCAAAAGGTGGAAGAGCTGAAAAAGAAAACCAACGAACTCAAGACGGCCAACGACAAACTGAACTCCGAGATAGAAAACCTGAACCGTCGCAACCAAGAAATCGACCGCCGCAGCGCCGAGGTCGAGAAACTGCGTGAACAAAGTCTGCAACAGTTAGAGCAGGTGGCCAACCTCAGCCAGGAAGAGGCCAAGCAACAATTAGTGGAGATGATGACCGAGGAGGCCAAAGCCGAGGCCGCCAACAGCATCATCGACATTGTCGAGGAGGCCAAAATCACCGCCAACGAGCAAGCCAAGAAGATCGTCATCCAGTCCATCCAACGTACCGCTACCGAGTCGGCAGTGGAGAACACGGTGTCGGTGTTCAACCTCGAGAACGAGGAGGTCAAAGGCCGCATCATCGGTCGCGAAGGCCGCAACATCCGCACCTTGGAGAACCTCACGGGTGTGGAGGTGATTATCGACGACTCGCCCGACGCCATCATCCTTTCGGGTTTCGACCCCGTGCGTCGCGAGATTGCCCGTCTGTCGCTCCACAAACTGGTCACCGACGGTCGTATCCACCCCGCCCGTATCGAAGAGGTGGTTGCCAAGACCCGTAAGCAGATTGAACAGGAAATCCTCGAGGTGGGCAAACGTACCTGCATCGATTTGGGCATCCACAATATGAACCACGAGCTGGAACGTATGGTGGGCCGTATGAAATACCGTTCCTCCTATGGCCAGAACTTGTTGCAGCACTCCCGCGAGGTGGCCAATCTGGCCGCCACTATGGCTTCGGAATTGGGTCTGAACCCCAAACTGGCCAAACGTGCCGGTCTGCTCCACGACATCGGCAAGGTGCCCGACAACGAGCCCGAACTGCCACATGCCATCCTGGGTATGAAGCTGGCCGAGAAATACAAAGAGCATCCTGATGTCTGCAACGCCATCGGCTCACACCACGACGAGATGGAGATGAACAGTCTTATCGCTCCCATCATTCAGGTGTGCGACGCTATCTCGGGTGCCCGTCCGGGTGCTCGTCGCGAGGTGGTCGAGGCTTACATCAACCGTCTGAACAAGCTGGAGGAGATGGCTATGACCTATCCTGGCGTGGTGAAGACCTATGCCATCCAAGCCGGTCGCGAGCTCCGCGTCATTGTGGGTGCCGACAAGATTGACGATGTCGAGGCAAACCGCATCAGTTACGACTTGTCGCGTCAAATCCAGAGCGAGATGACCTACCCGGGTCAAATCAAGGTCACCGTCATCCGCGAAACCCGTGCCGTCAACTACGCCAAGTAGCGGCTAACAAAGACAACGCACTATGCTCGATTTCCTTTTTGTCCATTGGAATGTCGACCCGGTCATCTTCCATATCGGCTCGTTTGGCCTTCGTTGGTATTCTATAGGATTCCTGATTGCTTTTGCACTGGGCTACTACATCATGTACCGCATGTTCAAGCGTGAGAAGATTGACGTCGACTACTTGGACAGCATGATTGTGTACATCTTCTTGGCCACGCTGATAGGTGCGCGGTTGGGACACTGTTTCTTTTACCAGCCCGACTATTTCCTTACTGGCGACCACTGGTTGGAAATCTTCTTGCCCATCGACATTCGCACGGGCCAGTTCACCGGCTACGAGGGGTTAGCCTCCCACGGGGCTGCCATCGGCATTCTGATAGCGCTATGGCTCTACTATCGTCGTTATGGCATGAACCCCTTCTGGTTCTTAGACCGTCTGGTCATCGTAGTGGCGTTGGGTGGTGCCTTCGTCCGTTTGGGCAACCTGATGAACTCCGAGATATATGGCGTCGAGACGTCGCTCCCTTGGGGCTTCATCTTTGAGCAGAACCAAGAGACGGTGGCCAAGCATCCCACGCAGCTGTATGAGTCGCTTTCCTACTTCATCATCTTTGTCTTCTGCCTGATAGTGTATCGTCACCGCAAAGGGCAGCTCAGGGTGGGCGTGATGTTCGGCTGGTGGCTCATCGCCCTGTTCGGTGTGCGGTTCATCATCGAGTATGTCAAGGAGGAGCAGGTGGCCTTCGAACGAGGAATGTTCCTCGACATGGGACAGTTGCTCAGCATTCCCTTCATCCTGTTGGGCGTCGTCATGGTTGTTTTGGGTTACAGAATGAAGTTCCCGCAGGAGCCGTTCATCGCAAAGCAGCTGAAGGTAATTGAAGCAAAGAAGAAAGAAAAAGAATCGAATAAAAAAGCAAAGAAGAAATGAAGAAGCTTATATTGGTACGTCATGGCGAAAGCCAATGGAACAAACTGAACCTGTTCACCGGTTGGACCGATGTCGACTTGACCGAGAACGGTATTCGCGAGGCTTATGAAGCTGGCAAGCTGCTCAAGAGCGAAGGCTATCATCCCGCCATCTGTTTCACCTCCTATCTGAAGCGAGCCGTCAAGACGTTGAACCAGATTCTCGACGCCATGGACATGGACTACCTCCCCGTGGAGAAGAGTTGGCGGCTCAACGAAAAGAGCTATGGCGCCATCCAGGGTCTGAACAAGGCAGAGACGGCACAGAAGTATGGCGACGAGCAGGTGTTGCTGTGGCGTCGCAGCTTCGATGTGCAGCCCCCTGCCCTCGACATGCACGAGGAACGCAGCCCCCGTATGGATCATCGCTACGACGAGCTGACCGATGCGGAGATTCCTCTCACCGAATCGCTCAAAGACACCATCGCCCGTCTGCTCCCCTACTACCGTGAAACCATCATCCCCGCCATGAAGGCCCACGAACAGGTGATGATTGTGGCCCACGGCAACAGTCTTCGCGGTATCGTCAAGGAACTGAAGGGAATGACGAACGAGGAGATTATCAAGACAAACATCCCTACGGCAGTGCCCTACATTTTTGAATTTTCCGACGATTTGACCTTGCAAAAGGACTATTACTTAGGCGACCAAGAGGAGATTCGGAAGAAAATTGAAGGCGTTGCTAATCAAGCCAAAAAGAAATAGCAGATAGACAAAAGTGGCTTCCAAGGCAAAAAAAATTTGCCACATCCAAAAAAGGTTGTATTTTTGCAGCCGATTTCGCAAGCGTTTTGCGAATGTAGCGGAAGCACTCGGAGAGGTGGGTGAGTGGCTGAAACCAACAGTTTGCTAAACTGTCGTACTCGATTAGGGTACCGGGGGTTCGAATCCCCCCTTCTC
>CAJOQB010000227.1 GCA_905236405.1 uncultured Bacteroidales bacterium | reverse complement strand
GTGCTCAGCCGCCGCACCGACGACGAGACCTGCATCATCATCTCCACCCACCAAGTGAAGGACGTGGAGAACCTCATCGACCCCATCGTCATCCTCAGCCACGACGACGTGCTGCTCAACGCCTCGATGGCCGACATCGAGGAACGCCTCTACTTCGAATACGGCGGCGACCAACGCACCGACGCCCTCTACAGCGAGATGCTCCCCGGCGGATACATGAACGTCGTGGTGAACAACGGCATGGGCGAGAGCCAAATCAACATCGAAGCTCTCTTCAACACCGTGCTCCGCAACGCCTCGCAAGTGAAACAACTGTTTGCTAACAACCTACTTGAGAAAGGAGAACAGTCATGAACAACACCTTTGACCTGACCCGTTTCGGAATGCTGTTGGTGAAAGACTTCCGAACCATGATTAAACAATACGGCGTGTCGCTGTTGGTGATCGTCGCCCTGCCCATATTGACGCTGATGCTCGATGTGGTACTGCACAACTACCATTCCGAATGGGCACCCGAAGCACGCCTCGGAATCATGGGCGCCCTCCTGGCACTGACCGTGAGCATCGCCCCGTCGAAGATATACCACAACATCAACCGCGGCAACGCCGGCATCTACTTCGCCACCCTGCCCGCCTCGAAACTCGAGAAATACCTGAGCATGATGATTATCTGCCTGTTGGTAGTTCCGGTGATATATCTGGCAGGTGCCTTTGTCGTCGACTGCCTGCTGACCGCCCTGCCCTGGGGAGGCTACAACCACTGGCTGTGGCAAGACAACTCCCTCCTTCAGGCCCTGCCCGCCATGTCGCACGAGGCCGCCAAGATGGGGGTCCACCACTGGAACACCGCCACCATCATCGACATGCTGGTCATCAGCTACCTCTCCACCGCCCTGTTCTTCATGCTGACCGGCACCTTCTTCAAGACCCACAAATGGGTGAAATCGGTGCTGACGCTCATAGCACTCAACTTTGTCCTCTCGCTGATAGAGCTGCCGCTCATACCCGACGCCACAGAGTTTGTCGGACGCATCTTCGCCGAAGACATCACCAAGGTCGACACCCTGAGTGTCTGGGGACAGGTGATAGGCTGGATTATCAACGCCGGACTGGCCGTCTGGATTTACTTCCGGATGAAGAAAATGAAATACTAACCTTTAAATCAATAATACCATGGAACTATACACAGTCGAAACCCTTTCAGACAGAAGATACGAACTACTGGGTGCCGTGACAGGCAGCACAGTACAATCAAAGAACGTGTTCAGCGACCTAGGACAAAACCTGAAGAACATCGTGGGCGGCGAACTGAAAGCCTACACCCGCATGATGGAGTCGGCTCGCGAGACAGCCACCCAACGCATGGTCGACGCAGCCCGGAACATGGGTGCCGATGCCGTGCTGGGTGTCCGCTACACCACCTCGTCCATCATGGCCCAGGCCGCCGAAGTGCTAGTCTATGGAACCGCCGTCCGTTACCTATAAAACAACCCTAGCCATGGAATTCAACAAACAAAAAGCCATCTATCTCCAGATAGCCGACCTGCTGTGCGACCACATCCTGTCGGGCAAATGGGGCGAAGAACAACGCATCGCCCCTGTCCGCGAGATGGCGGCACAGTTGGGAGTGAACCCCAACACGGTGACCCACTCCTACGACCAACTGCTGCAGGACAAAATCCTCGTCAGCCAACGCGGAATGGGATACTATGTCTGTGCAGGTGCCAAGCGTCGCATCCTCGACATTCGCCGCAAGGAGTTTGTCAACGAAGTGTGGCCCGAAGTACGCAAACGCATGGCCGACCTCGGACTGGAGCTCGAAGATTTGATGAAAATGTAATATCAAAACAAAACATACAAACGAAATAACAATCAACCATTATGAAGAAAGGATTTTTAATCAAGACCATCGTCCTGTCGCTGACCGTCGTCTTTGGCTTTTCGGCACAGGCACAGACACAGAAACCGATCAAAGCCTCGCCGATCAGGGTGACCACCAACCACCTGAAAAACGGCATGAAGGTGGTGATTGTCGAAGAACATTCGTCCCCTAAAATCTACGGCACGGTCTATGTGCACGTAGGCAGCAAGAACGACCCCCTCGACGCCACCGGCATGGCCCACTACTTTGAACACATCATGTTCAAGGGCACCGACAGCATCGGCACCATCGACTGGGCCAAAGAGAAACCCATCCTCGACAGCATCGAGATGCTCTACGACGTGCTGCACGGCGAGACCGACGCCGCCAAACGCACGGCGCTGCAGACCCGTATCAACGAGCTGACCATCGCCTCTACCCAGTACGCCATCCCCAACGAGACCAGCAGCATCGTGGCCGCTATGGGCGGCACGGGCCTCAACGCCGGCACCAGCTACGACATGACCCAATACATCAACGACTTCCCCTCCAACCAATTGGAGAAATGGATGCAGCTCTACGCCGAGCGTTTCCGCAACCCTGTGTTCCGCCTCTTCCAAGGCGAGCTGGAAGCCGTCTACGAGGAGAAGAACATGTATGCCGACGGCCCGATGCAAGGCTTTGTGGAGGAGCTGTTCCGCGACGCTTTCGGCGAACACCCCTATGGCCGTCCCATCATCGGCCTCACCGAGCACCTCAAGAACCCCCAGCCGTCGAAGATGCACGACTTCTACAACACCTACTATGCCGCCAACAACATGACCCTTATCCTCGTGGGCGACGTCAACCCCTCGCAGGCTATGGCCATGGCTGAACGCACCTTCGGCAAACTGAAAGCCAACACCATGCCCAAACAACCCACCTACACGCTGCCCACCTACAAGGCCGGCGACGTCAAGGAGGTGAAGCTGACTCCCGTCAAGCTGGGTGTGCTTATCTGGCGCGGTGTGCCCAACAGCCACGAGGACGCCACCAGCTTGGAGGTCATCTCCTCCATCCTCTCCAACGGCAGCTCGGGACTGCTGGACCGACTGGCTCTCGACCGCAAGATGCTGGGTGCCGAGCCAATGCTCTTCTCGCTCGAAGACGGCGGCATGAACGCCATCCTCTACATCCCCAAGCTGCTCGGACAGAAACACACCGAGGCCGAGGCTTTGGTGCTGGCCTGCATCGACTCGCTGCGAAACGGCAACTTCAGCGACGACCTGTTGGAGATTGCCAAGATGGACTATGTGGTGATGCAGCAACAGATGCTCGAGGACATCCACAGCATCGCCAACCTCTTCACCACCCTCGAGTCGACAGGTCAGACCTACGAACAATGGCTGGCCGAGCAAGAGAAGATTCGCTCCATGTCCAAAGAGGATGTGATGAAGATTGCCAACAAATACTTCAACGACGACTATCTGTCGCTCCGCTCTTCGATGGGATTCCCCGCCAAGGACCGTGTGGAGAAACCCAACTGGAAATCGCTCGAGAGCCACAACGCCAACGCCAAGTCGGCTTTCGCCACCCGTATCAACGCCATCCCCGCTACCGACACCAAGGCCCAGGTGATTGACATGAACCGCGACGTGGTGACCACTCCCATCAACGAAGCATTCACCCTCTACAGCGCCCCCAACCCTGTGAACCAACTGTCGAACATCAACATTCGCTACAACTTCGGCACCAACCACGACGCCGACCTGAAACGTGCCGTCGACTATTGGAACCTGCTGGGTAGCGGCGACAAGGATTGTGCCGCCTTCCAGCAGCAACTGAACCGTCTGGGTGCCTCGATGTCACTCAGCGTTTCGGACAACGAGTCTTTGATTTCCATCACCTGCTTTGACAAAGATGTGGAGGCTGTACTCGCTTTGGTGGCACAAAAGGTGAACGACCCACGCAACGACGAGGAACAGAAATCCACCATCGTCGAGGCATCGCAAACCGAACACATGATGTTCGGCAGCAACGCCGACGAATGGACCGAGGCTGTCTACAACTACGCTCTGTACGGCCAGCAGTCGGAATACCTACGCCGCAGCCCCATCAAAGAGTGGAAGAAAAAGAGCGGCGAGGAACTCATCGCTGAAGTGAACCAAGCGTTCCAGTATGACGGCTATGTGACCTATACCGGCAACGTCGGCCCCGCCACCATGGCCCGTCTGCTCTCGGCATCGGGCTTGGTCAAGGAGCAAGCTATCCACGGAACCGAAATCAACATACGTCGCACCGTGTACGACGAGCCGCAGGTGTTCGTGGCCAGCAACAAACGCATGAACCAAAGCAACATCTACCTTATTGTGCCAGGTGAGGTGTTGGGTCGTCGCGACCGTGCCGTCAGCAACATCTTCAACAAATACTACGGCCACGATATGTATAGCATCATCTTCCAAGAGATTCGCGAGTTCCGTTCGTTAGGCTACACTGCCTACGCCACCGTGCTGGCCGATGCCCGTCGTCGCGACAAGAGCGCTCTGCTGGGCTATTTAGGCACACAGAACGACAAGACCATCGACGGCATCACCGCCATGACCGACCTGATGAAGGAGATGCCTGTGCGTCCCGACAACTTCAAGACGGCTCAACAGGCTCTTATCCTGTCGCAACAAAGCAACTATATCGGATTCCGCTCGCTGCCCTACGCCGTACACACGTGGCGTGAGCAGGGTTACACCGTCGACCCACGTACCGAGAACCTGAATTACATCAAGCAGGCCACTATGGACGACCTTGAGCAGTTCTTCAACAACAACGTCAAGGGTCGCCCCATCACCATCATGATGACCGGCAACACCAAACGTTTCGACGCCAAAGCACTGAACCGTTTCGGCAATGTCGTCAATCTGAAAGAAAAGGATATCGTCGTCTGGTAAGCCAGCAGACCTTACTCAACAAAAAAAGCCTGGGATTACACTTCCCAGGCTTTCTTGTTTGTATAGCTCTTCTATTGTCTTACTCCACCGCTTTCAACAATGCGTCGAGTTTGGGCGTGAGGATAATCTCGGTACGACGGTTGATGGCCTTGTTCTCGGGCGAGGTGTTGGGCACCTTGGGAGCAAACTCGCCATGACCGCTGGCCTCGATGCGAGTGGGGTCGATGGTAGGACCGTATTGCAGAAGCAACTTGACGATGGTGGTGGCTCGCAACACGCTGAGGTCCCAGTTGTCCTTGACAGCACCGCTGCCTTTGTAGGCTACATTGTCGGTGTGACCCTCAACCATGATGTTGAGGTCGGGATTCTCTTCCAAGACACGGGCCAATCCCTCGATGGCAGCCATACCCTCCTTGCTCACAGACCAACTGCCCGAGGGGAAGAGCAGCTTGCTCTCCATAGAGACATAGACCTTACCGTCTTTGACATCGACGTTGAGACCCTTGTCCTGGAAGCCTGTCAGGGCTTTGGTGACACTGGTGCGAAGCAACTCCAGCTCTTGCTTCTTGGCCTCGAGTGCCATACGAGCCGACTGCTCGTTCTTCTGTAGTTCGGCATTGCGTTTCTCCAACTCGGCCTGCTGTTTCTGCAGTGCTTTCTCACGCTCGGCAGCAGCCTTCTCTCGTTCGGTGGCCGCTTTCTCACGCTCTTTCAAAGCACGAAGCTGCTTGTCGGCCTCTTGCAGGCTACGGTTGGTGCCACTGAGTTTCTGTATATAGTTTTCCTCGATGGTGTCGAAGCCCAGTTGCAGGTTACGCAGCTCATCCTCCAACTGGCGGATGGTGGCATCCTGTTCTTCTTTGAGGTTGACGGCATCGGTGAGGTCTGCCGACTGCTGCTGGTACTGCCGTTGCAGGGCAGCATACTCGTCCTTCATGTCGAGCAGTTCCTGCCGTGTGATGGCATGTTCTTTCTTCTGCTGGTTGAGGGTAGCCTCCAACTGTTCGTATTTGCCCCAGGTGACACACGACGAAAGACTGAGTGCCATAAGGGCTGGAACCAAAAGGGATTTTGCTTTCATATTGTCAGGTATTTTTATAGTTCGGCAATCTTGTATAGGATATCTGCAAGCATGTTCTTCATGGCGGCATCGCTACAGTCGTATCCGTTGCTGATGACAGCAAAACTGAGCAGCTCGCCTTTGGTGGTCATCACATATCCGGCATAGGCTTTAACACCGGTCATTGTGCCTGTCTTGAGTTTCATGGTGACACTCGATGGCAGGTTGGGAAGCACATTTTTGGCCGTACCGCTCTGCCCCACGATGGCCAACGAGTTGGAAAAGTCGTTATAGATAGGCATGTGACTCACCTGGTTGAGAAACTGGCAAAGGAAATCGGCCGTCACTCGGTCGTTGCGCGACAAGCCGCTACCGTCGACCAAGTTGACGCCAGCGGTGTTGAGTTTGTTCTCGTGGAAGAAGTCGTTGACCACACGAGCGCCGTTGGCATAACTGCCTTTTCCATACTCTTTATAGCCCATGTACTTGTAGATACACTCGGCGTACATGTTGTTGCTTGTCAGGTTGGTGTACTTGGCAATAACATAATAGGGGTTGGAATAGTGCTCCTGTATGGTGGTGAGGTTGTCGGCACGCGAATAGACCTCGGAGACGGCACTACTGACGTTGACATTGTTCTCTCGCAGGAAGAGAGCAAACAACTCGGCACAACGTGCTGCCGGATTGGGCATCGAGGCACGAATAGGGAAACGGCTCTTGCCCTCGGGCACTGTACCGCGACATAGCCTCACAGGGGTGAAGGGGTCGCCATAGACAATGACATTGTCGCCTGTGTTGGCTCCGGCAATACGTACTTCGTTCTGGTTGCGAATCCCCAACTTGTCGGGCGACGTGCCAGAAATCTCGGGGAAGCCCTTCTTGTTCTTGGAATCGAAATAGATGAAGTACATGTTCTCGTGGAAATTGAGCCCACTGACGCCACTGGCGTAATAGTTGCCGATGTCGCCATACTGCCAACTGTCGTGGAGCGGTGCATTGTCGAAGATGGTGGCATCGTAACATATTCTTCCATCCACCGACTTGATGCCAGCCGTCTTGATGTCGTGGAGCCACGCGGTGAAGAGGCTGTCGGGACAGGTACCCTGATAACGATAGGAACCCAACAGGGGATCGCCGCCGCCTATGATGTAAATATTGCCATGAAGGACACCCTTTTCGTCGATGTTGCCGTCGTAGGCAAGGGTGGTCTTGAAGCGGAAGTCGCTACCCAGCGTCTTGAATCCCACGGCAGTGGTGAACAACTTAGTAAGTGAGCCTGGGATAAGCGACCTGTGTGCCTCATAGGTGTAGACCACCGAGTTGTGTGTGACATTGTGGACACTGACACTCAACGAAGCATGCACCATCGAGGGGTCTTCAGCCACGCGATGCACCACATTGTCAAGGGCAACGGTGCCTTGGGCAATGGAGCAGACGGGCAGCGTCAAGGATATCAAAAGTGTGGATATAAAGAGTTTTATCTTTCGCATAACAATCATTTATAAACGACAACGACCTTTCAGTCGTCATCAACTAACGATAACAATACGCAAAAGATAGAAAAATATTGTATCGGCAAGGACGGTTTTTCAGTCGCGACTGAGTCCTTCGTTGATTTCACCGATGCGATTCAACAAAGCCTCCTTGCCATATCGCGTGACAGACGAAGTGAGGATTATCTCGGGCAGTGGATCCCACACATCTGCCAATGTACGCTTGTAGCTGTTCAAATTATGAGCCAACTCTCGTTGTTTCTGTTTGTCGATTTTGGTGAAGACGATGCTCAGGGGCACCCCGTGCTCTCCAAGGAAGTTGATAAACTCAAGGTCGATGGCTTGCGGTGGAATACGCGAGTCGACAAGGACGAAGGTGTTGACCAAAGCCTCCCTTTTCAACATATAGTCTACAATCATCTGCTGCCACTTCGAGCGGTTGCTCTTCGATGTCTGTGCATAGCCATACCCGGGCAAATCGACCAGATACCATTGGTCGTTGACCAAGAAATGGTTGATGAGCTGCGTCTTGCCAGGCTTGACGCTGGTCTTTGCCAGACCTCGGTTGTTGGTGAGCATATTGATTAGCGATGACTTGCCGACATTGCTCCGTCCAATGAAAGCATATTCCGGCAACCCTGTGTCGGGGCATTGGCGATAATTGCTGCTGCTGACGACAAAAACGGCTTTCTTTATCTCCATATCCTACTTTTCTTCGCTCTCCTGTTTGTTATGCTTGTGGACAGGGATGTTTTCGATGATTTTCTGACGACGAGCCTTGCGTTGCTGCTTGCGTGACGACGTCTCTTTGGTGGATTCCGAACGGACACGGGCTTTCTTCATCTTCTTCAGGTTCAACAAAGCCTGACGCTCCTCGGGGTCTTCGGTGCGTTTGTTGCGGAACCAAGGAAGGCGACGGAAGTTGATGCGGAACAGGTGCTTGCGGTCGAAGGAACGGTTCTTGTCCTCATAGCTGCCGAAATAGCGGCTGCGTTTGTCGGGGAAGATGTCGCTCAGTTTGATGATAATGGCTGTGTCGTCAGTGTTGCCGAACTGGGGATTGAACGTGCTGCCGAAAGTCCGCATCGTGGGGCTTAGGTTCATATAGGCCGTGAAAAGCGGCGGAATGGGTTCTCCTGCCTTGCGAGCCTCTTGTTGAAGAATCTTGAAATCGTCTTTGTAGTTGTTGCTATTAAGAACACTGGCCAACTTGTTCAAGTCTACATCCAATTTCAACGGAACACGCGGCGTGACGAGACCTTCGGGATCGGGGAAATGTTTGCGGAAATAGAAGAAGAGCAACGACTTGATATAGGGATCCATATTGGAATAGGTGGTCAGCTTGCCCATGTAATAATGCGTCTCGGGCATCTCGATACCCACTACGCCCAGACCGTCCCACAGGTTGTCGAGCGAATAAAGACCCTTGCGGAGGTTGGTGCTCGGTTGGTAAGCGGGCTGAACCCAAGCACGTGCCATCTCGATAGTGTATGGAAGATAATGCTCCCTGAACTCATCGCTGTAGTCAAAAAGATGCGCCATCGGAGTGTAGTATTGTCCCGATGCGTCACAGTACATATTGGTACCGTGAATGAAACGATAGCCGCCCACAATTTCCTCGTCGACGGGGTCCCACACGATGAGCTGCTTGAAGCAGTAGGGTTCGGGGAGCGTGTCGAACTCGTCGATATCGGCAGGCAAACCCGTGCCGCCACCTTCGATGGCGAAAGAGATTTCACGCAAACGGCCAATCTCCTGCATCACATTGGGCGATCGGTGAGCGGTGGTGACATAAATCTCTTTGTTGCCAAAGTTAGTTTTACGAAGGAAATGACGACGCGAAAGTTCCTCTTTGAGTATCTTCTTTTCTACAGGTGGACGGATATAAGAAAGATCCATGATATGATTGTGTTTTTGTTATTCTAATTGATTTCAAACTGAGCATCGGGATTGTCTTTCAACCGATAGACATGACGGTACATCAGCGATGCCCATTCCTGAGGCGTATGGCGACTGTCGAAAGTGGTGTATGGTATGGGTTGTCCGAACACCACACGGAATGTGTTGCCCCTTTGGGCAAACATCTCTCCGGGGAGCAACGCCATCTCGAAGTTAAACTTGATGCCCAACCGCTGCCGCCAACGGGCGATGTTGTAGAAACGACGACGATTTTGAGCGTCGAAGAACACGGGGACAATGTCGCGACGGTACTTCACCGCCTTTTTGATGAAGGTAGGCTTCCACGGCAAATCCTTGATGACACCGTCAATCTTGCGAGAGCAGGCACCTGCGGGAAAATAGAGCAGCGTGTTGGCCGACTCGAACGCCGTCTCGATGCCGTTGGCCGTGCCCGTGTTTCGATGTACCTTGTCGATGGGGACAAACACCGATGTCATTTGCGGCAACGCCATCAGAAAATCGTTGACGGGAAAAACAATGTCATTGCGACTATCACCTACCACACTAATCAGCGCCATGCCGTCGGGACCACCCAACGGATGGTTACCGGCAACGATGGGCGACCCTTCGAGAGGCACCCTTTCGGGGTGTTCCACCTTGACCGTGATGTCTAAATAGCGAAGGACAGATTTCGTGAATTCCACCCCTTCCGTATCGCGATACTGGTAGATGACACTGTTGATTTCCTCGACATGCAGCAACCGTTCCAACCAACGCACCACAAACCGCGGAGCCTTCACTCCTTTGGCTTGCAGTATCTTTTCCATATTGACATGCTGTGCCGTTATCTCTTGTTTCTTCGTTTCTTGAGCCATGATATAAGTATGGTACTATCTTCGTTTCGGAGTGCAAAAATATGCTTTTTTTTGAGAAAGTGGAAGGTTTTGTAAAAGATTTAACATTTAACCCAATCGGTCATTAGAAATTATGACTTTTTTCGTCCTTTTACATATTTTATGTATATTTGCAGTTAACATTAGAAACGTTTAAATCATATAACCAATTATTATTGAGACAAAAAAGAGTTTCTATGAACAGTAAATTACTCCATAGAACAGTCTATCATTGTCAGAAGTTCATGCTACTGACAATACTACTGTTATCCTCGTTTGTCTCCTTTTCCCAGACTTCCATCAACGTACCTTCGTGGGGAATCAGCCGTGCGACTATCACCCCTGAAGACACGATGACGGTGCTCTCTCCCGTACATAACGCATCCAAGTACACTGGAGTGGTAATAGTCGAAGCACCCGAAAACGCCGTTGTCACCGTCACTGGTACCTACTCTCTCGACCCGATGGTAGACACGTTTTTCTTGAATGACGGCAAATACTCCTTCCGTGCAGATTCCGTATCAGGCTCAGTGACAATGACTGCACACGGCAATGAGTTGTTGATAGGATTCTATTCCTCCGAATATGCCTATTCCTCTTCTTTTTCGTTGACAGTCACCTGTACTTTGTTGTGTTCGCATATCTATGACATACAATCCAGGTCTGGTATAGATGAGGCCACCATCAGTTGGCGGGACTCAAGCGATGCCACCCAATGGACTATCCATTATGGGACATCACCTCTATACCAAAACCAGGTGATAACAGTCAACTCCACCACACTGATTCTCGACTCGGTACTGGAACACACCCTTTACCATTACTACATCAGTGACGAACAAAACAACTGTCGCACTGCCGCCAAATGTTTCATCACACGATGCGAGGGTGCATCGCTGTGCGAAGATTTCACCGACCTATACTCCTGCATGGTGTCTTGCCGAAGCGGCTTTTTTTTCAATCCCGATTTGAACGTGGGGCGTGTGGCAGGACGACATACCGTGATGACCGCTGGCACCTACGACCTCGTCATTGGCGAAAGCCTGCCGACCGTACCTGAAGAAGAGGACTTCTCCGTCCGACTGGGCAACGCCTATGCACAGTCGCAGGCCGAAAGCATCACCTATGAATACGTTGTCGATTCCACTGTCCACGACCTGTTGCTGATGCGTTATGCGGCGGTGCTCCAGCAGCCTGGACATAACTATTTTGAGCAGCCTCGCTTCAAGTTCGACATCATGGACGTCAATATGGATCCCCTCGACGCCACTTGCTACTCAGCCGACTACATTGCCGACACCAATCTGGGTTGGAACAAACTTTATGGCGGGACTGTG
>CAJOQB010000226.1 GCA_905236405.1 uncultured Bacteroidales bacterium | reverse complement strand
TTTCAGGAAAAGGGCAAAAAACTGTCAACCAAAATCAGGAAAAGACAACTAACTGTCACACTGTCCCAGTGTCACACTTGCACGAGAAAATCAAGTGTCTTTTCCTGATTTTTGGGTGACAGTCAGTAAAAATTGGGTAAAAATGCATTATTTTGGGTGAAATGAACACCCCGAATTGGGTCAACAGGCTATCGGGCAAACATCCTGTTAGAAAACGACCACGATTGCCTTGTTGAAAAATTTTTCGGAGCGGTTTGTTTATATGTTTCGCGTGGGTGCGAACAAAATAATAATCGCCGATTCGGAAATCATGTGTAACTTTGCATCGTCAAAGTAATATCGTGGAGGCTGTGGAGAACGGGTTCAGCCACCTGGCGTAATAAGAAACAAATAAAAAAGAATTAGAAAGATTGTGTATTTTTGCACAATCAAAAAATCTAAAGACAACCATCATGAACTTCTTCAAACGCATCATTGTCAGATACACCTCCGTCAGCTTGATGCTGCGGATATTCATCGGACTTGTCATTGGCGCCATACTGGGACTTGCTCTTCCACAATGGACCGGCATCTCCATCTTGGGAAAAATGTTTGTCAGCGCCCTCAAAGGCATCGCACCTGTGTTGGTGGCCGTGTTGGTCATCTCGTCGGTGGCAAAAGCTGGCCGCGGATTGGGCAGGCGGTTCGGGTTGCTGGTGACCATTTATTTTCTCTCCACCTTCATCGCCGCCATATGTGCTGTGGTGGGCAGTTTTCTGTTTCCTGTCGAGCTGCAACTTGGTTCGGTGACAGAGAACATCGCCGTCGAGGAAGGAGCGGGAGCCTTGTCCGAGGTGCTTTCCAATCTGCTCACCTCAATGGTGGGCAACCCCATAGCCGCCGTGGCACAAGCCAACTATATCGCCATCCTTTTCTGGTCAGTCATCCTGGGTGTGGCATTGAAAAGCATGGCGTCGAAAGCCACGGTGCAAGTGGTGCATGACCTGAGCGACGTGGTGTCGCGTGTGGTCAAGTGGGTCATCCAGTTCGCCCCCTTCGGCATTCTGGGTTTGGTGTTCACCACCGTCAGCGAAAGCGGCCTTTCGGTGTTCACCACCTACGGCCATCTGTTGTTGCTGTTGGTAGGCTGCATGGTGGTCAACGCTTTTGTGTTCAACCCGCTCATCTCATTCTGCCTGACAAAACAGAACCCCTACCCTCTTCTCTTCACCTGTCTGAAGGAGAGCGGCCTCCAAGCCTTCTTCACCCGATCGTCGGCAGCCAACATCCCCATCAATATGGCTTTGTGCAAGAAACTGGGGCTCGACGAGGACTTCTATTCGGTCAGCATACCGTTAGGAGCTACCATCAACATGGATGGCGCAGCGGTGACCATCACCGTCTTTTCGTTGGCAGTGGCACACACAGTTGGTGTGGATGTAACTTTCAGCTCAGCCCTCTTCCTCGGCATCATCGCCACCCTGGGAGCCTGCGGCGCCTCGGGAGTGGCCGGTGGGTCGTTGCTGCTCATCCCCATGGCTTGCTCCTTCTTCGGCATCGGCAACGATGTAGCTATGCAGGCAGTGGCCATCGGGTTCATCATCGGAGTGGTGCAGGACAGCGTCGAGACATGCCTCAACAGCAGCAGCGACGCCTTCTTCACCGCCACCGCCGAGTACCACGACCGCAAGAAACGGCAGGCTTAACACCTTATATATATACTGCATCTAACATTCTGACAAAGGGAAAGCCGTTCTTCTCTCTGTCAGAATGTCATTTTGTCACATTCTATTTCCCAATTCTTTTTGGCACACCATTTGTATGTGGAGGTGCGTAGCAATCGTGCTGCAATAACCTAAAGTGAAACAAATAAAAAAAAGATATCATGGGAAAAATAATTGGAATTGACTTAGGAACTACGAACAGTTGCGTCTCTGTCATGGAAGGCAACGAACCTGTAGTGATTGCCAACAGCGAAGGACACCGCACTACCCCTTCCATCGTTGGCTTTGTTGAAAACGGCGACCGCAAGGTCGGTGACCCTGCCAAACGTCAGGCCATCACCAACCCCCACAACACCGTTTATTCTATCAAACGTTTCATGGGCGAGACCTATGACCGTGTGCAAAAGGAAATCGAGGCCATGCCCTACAAGGTGGTCCGCGGCGACAACAACACTCCGCGTGTCGACATCAACGGTCGTCTGTACACTCCTCAGGAGATTTCGGCCATCGTGCTTCAGAAGATGAAGAAGACCGCCGAAGACTATCTGGGTCAGGAAGTGACCGAGGCCGTCATCACGGTGCCCGCCTACTTCAGCGACTCACAACGTCAGGCCACCAAGGAGGCTGGTGAAATCGCAGGCTTGAAGGTACGTCGTATCGTCAACGAGCCCACGGCTGCCGCTTTGGCCTACGGCCTCGACAAGAAGAACAAGAATATGAAGGTGGCTGTCTTCGACCTGGGTGGTGGCACGTTCGATATCTCCATCCTCGACTTGGGCGACGGTGTGTTCGAAGTGATGTCCACCAACGGCAATACCCACTTGGGCGGTGACGACTTCGACCAGAAAATCATCAACTGGCTGGCCAGCGAGTTCCAATCCGAGAAAGGCATCGACCTTCGCAAAGACCCCATGGCCCTGCAGCGTCTGAAAGAGGCCGCCGAGAAAGCCAAGATTGAACTGTCGAGCAGCCAACAAACCGAGGTCAACCTGCCTTACATCACCGTTGTCGACGGTGTTCCCCAACACTTGGTCCGCACCCTCACCCGCTCCAAGTTCGAGCAATTATGCGACGATCTGATTCAGGCCACACTCGAGCCCTGCCGCAACGCCATGAAGGACGCCGGCTTGAGCAACAGCGACATTGACGAGGTCATCCTCGTCGGCGGCTCGACCCGTATCCCCGCCATCCAAGCCATCGTCGAGAAATTCTTCGGCAAGACCCCCAGCAAGGGCGTCAACCCCGACGAAGTGGTCGCCATCGGCGCCGCCATCCAAGGTGCAGTTTTGACTGGTGAAGTGAAAGACGTGCTGTTGCTCGACGTCACGCCCCTTTCCCTCGGCATCGAGACCCTCGGAGGTGTGATGACCCGTCTGATTGACGCCAACACCACCATCCCCACCAAGAAGTCGCAAATCTTCTCCACCGCTGCCGACAACCAGCCCGAAGTGGAAATCCACGTGCTGCAAGGCGAACGACCCATGGCCAAAGACAACAAGACCATCGGTCGTTTCCATCTGGCCGGCATCCCACCTGCACCGCGCGGAGTGCCCCAAATCGAGGTAACCTTCGATATCGATGCCAACGGCATCATCAACGTCAGCGCCTGCGACAAGGCTACGGGCAAGAGCCAGAACATCCGCATCGAAGCCTCGTCGGGCTTGAGCGAAGAGGAAATCAAACGTATGAAGGCCGAAGCCGAGGCCAACGCCGACGCCGACAAGAAAGCCAAGGAGGAGATTGAGAAAATCAATGCTGCCGACGGCATGATCTTCCAAAGCGAGAAAAACCTCAAGGACTACGGCGACAAAATTCCAGCCGACAAGAAGAGTGCCATCGAGAAAGCCCTCGCCCAGCTGAAAGCAGCCCACGAAGCTCGCAACATCGCCCAGATTGACGATGCTATGAAGCAAATCAACGACGCTTGGAATGCCGCCAGCCAAGACCTCTATCAGGCACAGCAACAAGCGCAGCAGGGCAACCCTGGTGCCGGATTCGACCCCAACAACATGGGCGGCAACCCCAACGCTGGCCAACAACAAGGCAACAACGGCTCCGATCCGAACGTCCAGGACGTCGACTTCGAGGAGGTGAAGTAAAATACTATAAATCACCAAAATCAAATGGGTGCTG